>QHYF01000123.1 GCA_003224075.1 Acidobacteriota bacterium | reverse complement strand
GAGGCTGAAACTCCCGGAGGTGAAGCAAGCCCATCACGCAATCAACGTCGGCGCTCGTGAGGAGGATGGATGAGACGGGAGAACCCGATGTGGAAGGTGAAGGCGCCAATTCAGGAGTGGCGAGGATCTGCTGACGCAGATCCGGGGAAGCGTTGAGGAGAAACCAGCTTGATTGGCCGGACGAGACGGCAACTTGCGTCTGTGTTCGCGGGCGACCCTTCAATGTGCCGCCGCGGAGAGCGCTGCAGTTCGGACAAGCGCAATTCCATTGGGGAAAACCGCCCCCGGCAGCGGAACCGAGGACTTTAATTTTCATGAGCCGCCGTCATGGGACGAGATGGCATGAACGGATAAGAGAATGCCGGGCGTGTGCCCGGCATGATTTGAGCGAAAACAGGATTAGCGTTCAGGCAGGATAAGCCCCCGACACAATCCCCAAACTAGAGTTCGGCGTTTGCGTACGAGCTAACTTCACAATTGAGGTCGATCTCTTCGTGTTGAGGGGTAACCCATTCCATGGTGGAGGCTCCTTTGAACGTTCAAGCTGCCGAAATCCGACATAGAGTACCACAAGAGCAAAGAAGAGTGAATAGGGGACTCAGCAACCGGGCAGAACGAAAGGGAGAACCCAACCACTAACGGTTGAAGTAGTCTGAATCCAAAACCACAAGCAGTCGCGGCAAAAATCACCGGAAACTTGCAGTAAATTTCTCACAACTTTTTTGAAAAATTTTGAAAAAACGCATGTTTTCTCTTGACAAGCGGCAAATACAGTCTATCATGTGGGCAAAAGTGGTAAGAAGTGGGTAACAGTAGAACAGAGTAGCGGGCGGCAGGGCGCAGCAGGGCAAAACAGAAAGAACCAAAAGTAAAAGATTGTGGTGAAAGTGGGCATTTTGGCCCTTCGAGACCAGATTTCCGTGCCTGATCCCAGTCGAAGCGGGGTCGAGTTAAGCGGGGCGCATGAAGCTGCGGGGGAATTGTCCGGCGAAGGTGGACGAGAAGGGTCGGTTGAAGATACCCGCGGTGTTTCTGGAGGCCCTGAAGGAGTATGGGAACCAGTTTTACATCACCAGCACGACAGGCGAGACGGCACGGATTTATCCGATGCAGGTTTGGTCGGAGATTGAAGACAAGCTGGCAAAGCTGCCAACGACGAATAAAGCGAAGAGAAAATTCCTGATGAGGACGAGCTATTACGGCCAGGCGGTGGAGATGGATGGGCAGGGAAGAGTGCTGCTGCCAGCGGTGCTGCGAGAGTCGGCTCAAACGAAGGGCGAAGTGGATGTATTTGGCGCCCTCAATTATCTCGATGTGATGAACCATACGCGCGCCCTGGATCAGCTGAAAAACGATCCGTACACGGACGAGGACGATAAGGCTTTGGGTGAACTCGGGATTTAGGAGTTTGCTGGGAGTGGCGGCGTAAAGCCGCCGCTGCGAAGGCCCGAAAAGATTGGCTGCGGCGCACACGCCGGTGATGCTGGGAGAGGTGCTCGAATGGCTGCGCGTAAAGCCGGACGGAACGTACATCGACGCCACGCTGGGAGCGGGCGGGCACTCGAAAGCAATCGCGGAGAGATTGATCTCTGGGCGGTTGATCAGCCTGGACCGGGACGCACAGGCGCTGGAGCTGGCGCGGGAGCGGCTCAAGATCTTTGGGGCGAAAGTGACGCTGGTGCACGCGCCGTTCTCGAGGATTGCGGAGGTCGCGCAAGAGTCGGGGATTCGCGCGGTGGACGGGGTCTTGGCTGACTTGGGAGTTTCGAGCATGCAGCTTGATCAAGCCGCGCGGGGGTTTTCGTTTCGCGAGGCGGGTCCGCTGGACATGCGAATGGACGCTGAAAGCGGCGAGTTGACCGCAGATGAAATTGTGAATCGCTGGCCGGAGAAGGAAATTGCCGACCTGCTCTATCGGGAAGCCGATGAGCACGATTCCAGAAGGATCGCCAGGGCGATCATGAGAGCGCGGCCTATACGAGATACCGCGCACCTGGCAACGACTGTGGCAGGGGCCCGAAAGCAATGGGGAAGGCAGAGACTGCATCCCGCAACAAAAACGTTTCTGGCGCTGCGGATAGCGGTGAATCGAGAGATGGAGGAACTCGGGCAGTTTCTTTCTCGGGCCCCCGCCACAATGATTTCGGGCGGCCGCTGGGTGGTGCTGAGTTACCACTCGCGGGAAGATCGCCTGGTGAAGCTCGCGTTTCAGGAGGGTGAGCGAGAAGGAACGCTTCGCGTGCTGACCAGGCATGTCATCCAGCCCATCGAGGAAGAACTGGCGGGTAATCCGCGTTCGCGAAGCGCGAAGCTGCGGTGTGCGGAAAGAGCATAAGTATGAGAGTCAAGAAGAAATCGCGGGGAATGCTGGAGTTTCAGACCGTCAAGCGGATCGATAATACGCGGCTGGTGCGTCACGTCGAGCCGGTGAAGCTGCGGAAGTTATACCGCACCGTGGCCCTGGGCGGCGTCGTGGCGGCGTTTTTCACGATGTACATCTACCAGCACTTTCGCTGCATTGATTTGAGCTTCCAACTAGAGGACGTGAAGGCCAAACAGACCGAAGCGGCCGCACTGAACACGTCGCTGAAGCTGGAAATCGCCGGGCTGCGGAACCCCATGCGCATCGACGTGATTGCGCGGCGGCAGCTCGGCTTAACCGAGCCGCTGCCAACGCAAGTGCAGGAATACGACGCGCCATCCGGCGCGGAGGTGGCCGCGGCGCGGTACTTTCGGCCGAATCGCGCGCCGTAATTCTTTCGCGCCAATCGACCAGGAGTTTGCTTTCAATTCGATGAACTTCCAACCGGAGCGCTTGCCGACCTGACTCTGCCATGCGACAAAACCGTGCCCACGCCGTGATGGGAGATCGCAGGGCGGGCACTCTCATGCGCGACCGCATTGCCGCCGACCGGCTGCTGATCGTCGCCGGCGTGGGCCTGATCTGGATGGCGGCAATTTTTGGACGGCTCGGTTACCTGCAGCTTTTCCGCCACAGCGAGTACATGGCCCGCGCACAGAGGCAGCAACAGCGGGTGATCGAGATTACGCCGAAGCGCGGCTCGATTTACGACCGCAACATGCATCCGCTGGCGATGAGCATTCCAGTGGATTCGGCATTCGCGGTGCCGTCCGAGCTGGCCGACGAGCAGCTCGCGGCAAGGTTGCTTTCCGGAGTGTTGGGAATTCCCGACGACGTCCTTGAAGGGCGGCTGGCTTCTTCGCGTTCGTTCGTTTGGATTGCACGCAAGCTTCCGCCAAATAAAGCGGAAGCGGTTGCCGCCCTGAATCTAAAAGGGGTCTATTTCCAAAAGGAAAATCAGAGGTTCTACCCGAAGCGCGACCTGGCGTCGCACGTGTTGGGGTTCGTCGATCTCGATGAGAAGGGCCTGGGTGGAATCGAATACGAGCTGGACAGCCAGATTCGCAGCAAGAGCGAAAAGATCGTCGTGATGGCCGACGCGCGGCAGCGCTGGTTTGACGGCGGCGAAGCGCAGCGCGAACGCGGCGCGAACGTGGTTCTTACGCTAGATGAAAGAATCCAGTACATCGCCGAACGAGAGCTCGGCGCGGCCATCGCCAAGACGCACGCCATCGCCGGCAGCGTGATGGTGGTAAATCCGAACAGCGGCGAGATCCTCGCGCTGGCGAATTGGCCGAAGTTCAATCCCAACTCCGCCAGCGAGGCGCCAGCGGAAACACGTATGAACCGCGCGGTGACTGCGCTGTATGAGCCGGGGTCGACGTTCAAGCTGATCACGCTGGCGGCGGCGTTCGATCAGGGCATCACGCGCCCGGCGGAAGTCTTCGATTGCGAAAACGGCGCGGTGTACGTGGCGGGGCACCGCATTCGCGACCATAAGCCGTTCGGCTTGCTGAGCGTCTCGGACATCCTGGCGCAATCGAGCGACGTCGGCGCGATCAAAATCGCGCTGCGGCTCGGCGCCCCGAAATTTTACGATTACATCCGCGCCTTTGGGTTTGGTCAACTGACGGGCGTGGACTTGCCGGGGGAGAGCAAGGGGCTGCTACGCCGTTTGGAGAACTGGTCGGCGGTGTCGATCGGATCGATTTCGATGGGACAAGAGGTGGGTATTACGCCGATCCATTTGGTCAGCGCGGTCTCTGCCATTGCCAATGGGGGAATGCTTTACAAGCCTCACGTTGTTGCCCAGCTGCGGCGCGGCGACCGGATTTTGCCGATGGAAGGCGCGCTCACTCCGGCGGAGCCCCGGCGCGTGATCCGGCCGGAGACGGCAGCCACCCTTCGGAGGCTAATGGAGGGAGTGATACTGACCGGCACCGGAAAACTAGCGCGTCTGGATGGCTGGACCGCCGCGGGGAAAACCGGCTCGGCGCAAAAGATCGATCCGGCGACGGGGCGATATTCGCGGACGCAATTGATCGCCTCCTTCACGGGATTCGCGCCCATCAGCAACCCGGCGGTGACGATACTTGTTTCCCTCGACTCACCGGTCGGACTCCACGAAGGAGGCATGGTAGCGGCCCCGGTTTTCAAGCGCGTTGCCGAACAGGTGCTCCCGTATCTGGACGTGCCGCGCGATGTGCCGGTCGGCCCGCGTCTCATCCAAGCGTCGTACAAGAACCGAGAGATTTCCGATCGTGCGGCATTGGAGGACTTCACGCCAACGGATTTTTTCGGGCTGCCGGACCAACCCCCCGCGGAGTCCGCGGCAACAAACCTTAAAGAGGGTGGAAGCCAGGCGCCTTCAGTGACGGTCGCCGTCGATGAAGGCGGTGATGTACAAGTGCCTGATCTTTCCGGCAAGACGATGCGAGAAGTGACGGAGACATGCCTGCGATTAGGGCTGGACCCTATTCTGATTGGCAGCAGCCTTGCAACGAATCAAACGCCCATCGCGGGAGTGAGAGTCAGGCGCGGCGCGAGGATCACCGTGCAATTCGGAACACCTGCACCAAAGATCGCGAAGCCACATGGGAAGGCAAGGCGGTAGGATGAAGTCTGGATTAAGCCAAGAAGAAGAACGAGTGCCGGACGCCGCCACAAACCAAGTTGACAGCCAACCGAACCATTCCGGACGCCCAGGCACGGTGACGATTCGACGGCCACTGAGCGAAGCGTTGCGGGGCGTGGAGACAACGCCGGCCTTGGCAGCAAGCGCCCTCGAGATTCGACAGGTGGCCTGCGATTCGCGGAAAGTGCGGCCAGGCGCGCTCTTTTTTGGTTTGCGTGGGACTAAGGCGGACGGAAACGCATTCATTCAAGACGCGATCAAGCGAGGCGCGGTCGCCATCGCGAGCGAGGAGCCAGCGCCCGGCACGATTCCGGCCGGTGTGGCGTGGATTCAGGTTCGAGAAGCGCGCAAGGCGCTGGCGATCACCGCGGCTAACTTCTTTGGGCATCCGGCGAAGGCGCTAGAACTGGTGGCCGTGACCGGAACGAACGGCAAGACAACGACGACTTCGCTTGTCGACACGATCGTGAAAGCTTCCGGCGCGAAAACAGGTTTGTTCGGAACAATTGCGTATCACACGCCGCTCGGCGATTACCCCGCCCCGAACACCACGCCAGAGTCGGTTGACCTGCAGGGATTTTTTGCAGAGATCCGCGATGCCGGAGGGAAGTGCGCGGTGCTCGAAGCCAGCTCGCACTCGCTGGCGATGGACCGGCTCTGGGGCTGCCACTTCCAGGCGGCGGTCTTCACGAATTTGACGCGCGAACATATGGACTATCACAAGACGTTTGAGGATTACTTCGCGGCAAAAAAGAGGCTGTTCGAAGGCACCGGCGCCGGGGCGCCAGAAGTGGCGGTGCTGAATACGGATGATGAATTCGGCAAGCGGCTGTCGGGCCTGGCCAAGAAAACGGTGACGTACGGGTTGGAATCGGACGCAGACATCACGGCGAAGAAATTCCAATTGACGTTCGAAGGCCTGACGTTCACCGCGCAGTCGCCGAACGGAAAAGTGCGCGTGGTTTCGCCGCTGGTCGGACGCATCAACGTTTACAACCTTCTTGCCGCCATTGGCGCGGCGCAGGCGCTCGGTTTTTCAAACGAAATAATCGAAAACGGGATCGGAAATCTCGAAAGCGTTTCCGGACGCTTCCAAAGGATCGATCTTGGGCAGCCCTTCGTGGTGATTGTCGATTACGCGCACACGGATGATGCGCTGGAAAATTTAATTCGGACGGCGCGCGAGCTGAATCCCAAGGGCCGAATCATTACCCTCTTTGGGTGCGGCGGCGAGAAGGACCGCACCAAGCGGCCCGTGATGGGAGAAGTCACTGGCCGGTTGAGCGACTTGACGATTCTTTCGAGCGACAATCCGCGCAGTGAAGACCCGCTGAAAATCATCAGCGACATCATCGTGGGACTGCAAAAAACGGCCGGCAAGTATCTGAGAAGCGCGCACAGGAGACATTGTGCTGCTGGCTGGAAAGGGGCACGAGGATTATCAGATTGTGGCGGACCGGACGTTCAAATTTGACGATCATGAGATGGCGCGGCGCGCCCTTCGCGAACGCGGCTTCGAAAGCTCCCGGAACGGCCAAGGGAAAGGCGAGCCGCGGAATGGCTCAGGGTTTGGCACCTAGCGCGCTCGTTATGAGGTGTGACGAGAGCACTCGGGCCTCGGGTCAACCGGTGCAAGCCGATGACTGACCTCTCGAAAGGAGGAGCCCTCAAAACTTGAAAAAAGAACGAGCCTTGGCGTATTGGGGTAAGACGAACCCTTTGAGGAACTTATGCGGTGGACGATTGCACAAGTGGCTGGCGCTCTGGGTACGCGGCCGGGGGCGGGACTCGACGCCTTGGCCCGGGTGGCCGGCGTCTCGATTGATTCTCGCACGATACGTGCCGGAGAACTGTTCGTCGCCATCCACGGACCGCGTCACGATGGACACGACCATGTGGCCAGTGCGCTGGAGCGTGGAGCTATCGCGGCGGTTGTGGCAGAAGCCCATCTTCCAAAGTATGCGGGCTGGATCAGCGATCGCTGCATCGCGGTGGCCGACACTTTCGAGGCGCTCAAGCAACTTGCGCGCGCGGTGCGTGAAGACTGGAAGGGGAAAATTGTCGGCGTCACGGGCTCTGTCGGCAAGACCACCACGAAAGAGATCCTGGCGGCATTGCTGGGCGCGAAGCTTCGGGTCCTGAAATCGGAAGGCAACCTAAATAATGAGTACGGGCTGCCGCTGACACTTTTTCGATTGGAAGAAACGCATCAGGCGGCAGTGCTGGAAATGGGGATGTCGCGCCGCGGCGAGTTGGCGCGGCTGGCGGCGATTGCGGTGCCGGACGTTGGCGTTGTCACGCGTGTTTCGGCCGCGCATTTGGAATTTTTTGCGTCGTTGGACGAAATTGCTCTCGCAAAACGCGAGCTTATTGAAGGATTGAACGGTCGCGAATCAACCGCCGTGCTCAATGCGGACGATCCGCGCGTGGCCGCGTTTGGAGCCTTCGCGCCCGGGCGCGTGCTGACGTACGGCATTGAAAAGCCTGCTTTTTTCACGGCGCGGGAGATCGAGGACCGCGGAGCCCTTGGAACGGCATTTGACTATGTGAGTCCCGAGGGCCGCGTGCGTCTGGAGCTAAGCGTGCCTGGGCGTCACGCGATCGCAAACGCGCTGGCGGCGCTGGCGGCGGCGAGCGTGTGGGGGATCGGCGCAGCCGAGGCACAAAGTGTGTTTCGCACCATGCGCGCGCCGGCGATGCGCGGGGAACTGTTGCGGTTTTCGAATGGGGCGGCGCTCATCAACGACAGCTACAACTCGAGCCCGGCGGCGCTGCAGGCGATGACAGAATTGCTGGCGGCGACGCCAAATTTCCGCCGGCGCATCCTGGCGGCGGGCGAAATGCGCGAGCTTGGCGCTGCTTCAGCGCAACTGCATCGGAGTGCCGGGGAGTTTGCCGCGAAAACCGGGAAGATCGATTGGATCATTGGCGTGGCCGGTGACGCGGCGCAGGTCGTGGAAGGGGCCACGGCAGCGGGATTTGCACGAGCGCGCACCCGGTTTTTCCCTACACCCCGCGAAGCCGCCGAATTTCTGGAAAGTTTTATCGTGTCCGGGGATCTTCTGCTCGTAAAAGGTTCGCGCGGGGTGAAGATGGAGCAGATTGTTGAATCGCTGATCGCGCGGCACACCGCGCCTGGCGAATTTTCGGATCAGGAGGTACGGCACTGAGATGCTGTACTACCTCCTTTACGAAGTTTTGCGGCACTACTTCAGCCCGCTGAACGTTTTTCGCTACATCACGGTGAGAACGGTATATGCGAGCCTCACGGCGATGTTTCTTGCGCTGGTCTTTGGCCCGGGTCTCATCCGGCGACTGCGCGAATTGCAGATCGGCCAATACATCCGTGAAGAAGGGCCGCAGGAGCACCGCAAGAAAGCCGGCACACCCACGATGGGAGGCGTCCTCATTGTGCTTTCGACGGCAGTTCCCACAATTCTCTGGGCGGATCTGACGAACCCGTTCATCTTGCTTTCGCTGTTCGCGCTGCTCGCCTTCGCGGCGATCGGCTTCATCGACGATTACGCAAAGGTCTTGAAGCAAAGAAACCTGGGCCTGACGGCGAAGAAGAAACTTGCTTTGCAGGTTTTGGTAAGCCTCGTCGTGGGCGTGTCTCTTCTCGTCCTGGTGACCCGCAACGCGTACACGACTCAGCTTGTCTTTCCATTTTTGAAACGGCTGCACCCGGACCTTGTCATCCATTCGCTTTTGAAATCGCCGCATCTCTGGTTCCTGGCGTTCGTGCCGTTTCTCTTTTTCGTGGTTGTGGTCATCGTCGGCTCCTCGAATGCGGTGAATTTGACGGATGGGCTGGACGGCCTGGCGATCGGCTGCACGGTGATCGCTGCAGGCGCGCTGACGGTGCTGACCTACGTTAGCAGCAATTCCCGCTGGGCCGCCTATCTCGACATCCAATACATTCCGCGGGTCGGCGAACTGACGGTGTTCTGTGGAGCGCTTGTTGGCGCATCGCTTGGATTCCTGTGGTACAACGCGCATCCCGCGGAGATTTTCATGGGCGACGTGGGCTCTTTGTCGCTTGGCGGAACGCTTGGCGTGGTCGCCGTCATCATCAAGCAGGAGATCCTGCTTTTCTTCGTCGGTGGAATCTTTGTGCTGGAAGCCGTCTCCGTGATTCTGCAGGTGGGGTCATTCAAGCTGCGAGGTAAGCGAATTTTCAGAATGGCGCCCATCCATCACCATTTCGAATTGCTCGGCTGGAGCGAATCGAAAGTGATCGTGCGGTTCTGGATTGCGGCGCTGGTTTTTGCGTTGTTTGCGCTGACGACTCTGAAATTGAGGTAGGGAGCATTACTGGGAACATGCGTAATCCGTTTGAGTTACGGGGCAAGCGCGTACTGGTCGTGGGCTTGGCAAAGACGGGCGTAGCCACGTCGCTGTTCTGTGCGGCGCGCGGCGCGGAGGTCACGGCGACGGATGCGCGGGCGGAAAACGAGGTCGGGGATGCAATCGTCCAACTGCGCGCGGCAGGCGTGAATCTTGAA
>QHYF01000139.1 GCA_003224075.1 Acidobacteriota bacterium | reverse complement strand
GGGCGAGGGCGCCAAGACCAGAGAGGAAGTGAGATTCATCCAGCAGAATTCGCGGGAGGGAGAAGGGTTCCTCACATCCGCAGGCCGACCGGCTGGGGCGTGTGTGCGAGGGCACGCAACGATTCATCGTACGGGGGGCGGGCGACGCCGCGCTCGGTGAAGATAGCGGCGATATAGCGCGCGGGGGTGACGTCGAAGGCGGGATGCGCGGCGTGGACGTCGGGAGCGATGCGGACGCCCTGGAGATGGGTGACTTCGGCGGCGGAGCGCTCTTCGATGGGGATGTGCTCGCCGTCGGGGATGGAAAGGTCGAAGGTGGAGATGGGCGCGGCGACGTAGAACGGAACGTTGTTTTCCTTGGCGAGGACAGCGATCTGGTAGGTGCCGATCTTGTTGGCGGTGTCGCCGTTGGCCGCGATGCGGTCGGCGCCGGTGACGATGGCGCCGACCTTTCCGGACTTGAGGAAGTGACCGACCATGTTGTCGGTGATGAGCG
Organism: Acidobacteriota bacterium; assembly: GCA_003224075.1. Classification (GTDB taxonomy): domain Bacteria; phylum Acidobacteriota; class Terriglobia; order Acidiferrales; family UBA7541; genus Acidiferrum. The sequence goes on along the minus strand of QHYF01000139.1, from coordinate 8,622 downwards.
TAAGCGGAATACCGGCCTTGTGGAGCTCCCAGGCGGTGAGGCGCGCGCCTTGAAGATAGGGTCGAGTTTCAGGAACAAGGACGTGCAGCTTTCGGCCCTGCTCGAAGGCGACACGGATAACGCCGAGCGCCGTGCCGATGCCGCCCGTGGCGAGCGCGCCGGCGTTGCATTGGGTCATGACCTGGCCTTCACGAGGCATGAATTCCGCGCCGAAGCGGCCGATGGCTTCGTCGGTGGCGCGCTTTTCGAGATGGACCTGCTGCGCTTCTTCGACCATGCCTTGCTTGATTCTCGTGAGGTCGGAAGTTTGCGCGGTGAGTTCGGCGAAGCGGCGCTTCATGCGTTCGAGTGCCCAGAAGAGATCGACGGCGGTGGGCCGGGTTTTTGTGAGCGTGGCGCAGATTTCGGCAAATTCGGATTCGAGAGCGCCGACGGATTTCGCGGAGGAATGCAGAGCGCCAAGCGCGGCGCCCATGGCGGCGGCGACGCCTATGGCGGGAGCGCCGCGGATGACCATTTCGCCGATGGCTTTGGCGACGTCGCGGTAGTCGGTGTAGGTGTAGGAGACTTCCTCGGCGGGAAGGCGGCGTTGGTCGAGTATGACGACGCCGCGGTCGGTCCATTCGATAGGTTGGGCTACGTACATGTGCTTGAATACCTCAGTGAAATCCGAGGCTACCTTTCATTCTAACGAACGAGGACGCGGATGACGAATCGATTAGTGGCCGGGAGGCATGTGACTGAAGCCCTTGGTGGCGATGATGGCGGTCACAGCGATCATGGAGTTGTAGCCGAGATGCAGAAGAAAACTGGCGAGAACGGTGCCGGTCCAGGCGCGGGCAAAGGTGAAGATGACGCCGACGAGAATCAGAAGGCTGACGAGCCCCCAGGTCCAGCCCAACTGGGCGCCGTGCATCAAGCCAAAGAGGATTCCCGTGATGACGATGCCAATGGCACTGCCAATGCGAATCGCGCGAAGCGGGTCGACGCCCGCGTTTTCAGCGAGACGGGAGAATTTGCTGGCAAAAAGAGGATAGAGATAACCGCGAAAAACGGTTTCTTCCACGAGGGGCGCGACGAATACAGCCATGGCCATCAAGAGCATGGCGCCGTTGCGATTCTTGAAGAGTTCCTGGATGGGGACGTGGTCTGCATTCTTGACGCGCGAGCTTGCCAGAGCCACGAAGATGGCCAGGCCACAGCCCGACAAGAAATACATCCAGGGGCTGCCTTTGCCGGCGGTGGGATCGGGATTGAGCCTTTTCCAACCGAGCGAGCGCCAGAAGGGCAAACCCCGCAGAACAGCCAGGGTCATGTAGAGAAAAAGAAAAAGCAGGGCGTACCAGAGGACGTTGGTGCCGACGAGGAATTGCGGCTTGGATTCGATCATTTGCTGCAATTGCTTCTGCGTCAGGTGTCTGTTAGCGGAGAGCAGGAAGATCCCGCCGAGCTGAACGATGAGCAAGCTGGCAAATCCAAAAATCATAAAGACGATGAGATGCGGCCAGGACCAGGAGATGCGCAGGTCATCAGGCAAATAAGACTTGAATTTGGAGGCGGGAGATGTGGCCGCGTAGGAAATAGGGTCGCCCGCCAGCCCCGGAGCAGGTGGTTCCCCGGACAATGGCGCAGCCGGCTGGTCGTCAGAGGGCCGCGGGTTTCCATTTTGATTTGGCGGCCGCAGCGGATTGTCGTCAAAGAGGCTCATCGTTTTCCTAAGGCCGTTTCTTCGGCCAACTGGCGGCCAGCGCGGCGGCGACGAGCGGCAGAAGCAACTCGTGATGGCCGGTGATGGCGTAGCCGCGCGATTCCGGTCCGCCGCGGCCACGCTGGGAAGCGGTGGGGCGCTTCACTACATTCTGCACCGGACGGTAGTGCTGGATAAAGTCGAAGTTCGCAGTGGTAATGGGGCGGAGGGGCACGCCGAGATTGCGGACGACAGAGACGGCTTTGAGGAAGACTTCGGGCAGGAGAACGGCGGAGCCCCAGTTGAGATAGACGCCGCAGGGATGCATCTGCTCGACGAGCGCGCAGAAAAGGCGGAAGTCCAGATGCGTGGCCGCGCCAAGAGCGGCGCCGTCGGCGGCGCGATGCATGTGGGGAATGTCGGTGCCGATGGCGACGTGGATGGTCACAGGAATACGGTGGTTGTAGGCCGCGACGAGGACGCTGGAATTCGCATGCTTGACTGGAATGACGCCGCTCGAGAGGAATTGGCCGGCGGCTTCGCCGTAGCCGATTCGAGTGCGATACGAAAGTTTGGAAATTTCGTTGATGTACTGGCCGGTTTCCTCAGCCATGCCGAATTGGCCTTCGCCGAGGCCGGCTTCGACGTTTTCGGAAGTGTTGCCGGCGAGAGCGATTTCAAAATCGTGAATGAGCGTGGCGCCATTCATGGCAATCCCCGAAACGAAGCCGCGTTTCATCAGATCGATCAGAATGGGGCCGAGTCCGACTTTGATGACGTGGCCGCCGATTCCCCACAGTATGGCTTTGCGCTGTTTGCGAGCACGGTGGATCGCGCTGAGAAGGTGGCGGAGATCTTCGGCGGCGAGAATATTGGGAAGCGAATCGAGGAATTTGGTGAGGGATGCATTGGACGCGAGAGGCTTTGCGAAGTCGCGGATGCTGACCTTGCTCTTTCTCGAGGCGAGCGGGTAGGTATGCACCGCGCCGAGCGTAAGCGGACGAACAGAGTAGATGCTCATTGTAGGGTGGTTGTGAATCTAGAACATCAAGAGGAATTTCGCAAACTGTGCGAGCCGTTGGAGTTGCCGTTGAGGCCGAGAACGCGGGCGAGGACCTGCCCGGTGTAGGATTTTTTTGTGCGGGCGACAAGTTCGGGCGGACCTTGCGCGACGATGCGGCCGCCGCCTTCGCCGCCCTCGGGGCCAAGATCAATAATCCAATCGGCTTGCTTGATGACGTCGAGATGGTGCTCGATGATGAGCACGGTGTTGCCGAGGTCGACGAGGCGTTGCAAAACGTCGAGGAGCTTGCGAACGTCGTCGAAATGGAGGCCGGTGGTGGGCTCATCGAGAATGTAGAGCGTGCGGCCGGTCTGGCGCTTGGAGAGTTCACGGGCCAGCTTGATGCGCTGGGCTTCGCCGCCGGAAAGCGTAGTGGCGGACTGGCCGAGGGTGACGTAGCCGAGGCCGACTTCGACGAGCGTCGAGAGTTTCTGCTGAATTTGCGGAATGTTTTCGAGGAGCTTCAAGGCGTCGGCCGAAGGCAGATTGAGGATGTCGCTGATGGAATGGCCCTTGTAGCGGACGGCGAGCGTTTCGGAATTGTAGCGGCGGCCGCGGCAAACCTCACACATCACGTAAACGTCCGGAAGAAAATTCATTTCGATGCGGCGGAGGCCGTCCCCCTGACAGGCTTCGCAGCGGCCGCCTTTCACGTTGAAACTGAAACGGCCTGGGCGGTAACCGCGCTCACGCGATTCCGGAAGCATGGCGAAGAGATCGCGGATCGGAGCGAAAACGCCGGTGTAGGTGGCAGGATTTGAGCGGGGAGTGCGGCCGATGGGGGCCTGATCGATCTCAATGACTTTGTCGATTTGGTCGGCGCCGAGGATTTCGCGGTGCGCGGCGGGCGCTTCGGAGGAGCGGTAAAGCTTTTGGGCGAGGGCGCGATAGAGAATGTCGTTGACCAGAGTGGATTTCCCGGAGCCGGAGACGCCTGTGACAACGGTGAGCACGCCAAGAGGCAGATTGACGTCGACTTCCTTGAGATTGTTGGCGCTGGCACCAAGGATCTGGATGACTTTCCCGTTGGGGCTGCGGCGTTTTTCAGGAACAGCGATTTTCGCGGCACCGCTGAGATATTGTCCGGTGAGCGATTCGGCGGTGGCTTCGATTTGCTGCGGCTTGCCGTGGGCGACCAGGTAGCCGCCGGCATTGCCCGCGCCCGGACCGAGGTCGACGACAAAATCGGCGCGGCGGATGGTTTCTTCATCGTGCTCGACGACGAGGACCGTGTTGCCGAGATTGCGAAGATGTTCGAGCGAGCCGAGGAGACGCGCGTTGTCGCGGGCGTGAAGACCGATGCTCGGCTCGTCGAGGACATAAAGAACGCCGCGAAGACGCGAGCCGATTTGCGTGGCCAGCCGGATGCGCTGGGCCTCACCGCCGGAGAGAGTGGCGGCAGAGCGGTCGAGGCTGAGATAGCCGAGACCGACGGCGAGGAGGAACTCGATGCGCTCGGCGACTTCTTCGAGCGGGCGCGCGGCGATTTCCTTTTGCCGATCGGTGAGCTGGTCGAGGATTTTGCCGACGGCAGGCCGCGCGGCGCTGAGCGAAAGAGCGGTGAAGTCAGCAACTGACCAGTCGGCGAGCCTGACGGCGAGGGATTCGGGGCGGAGGCGCTCGCCGTGACAGACGCTGCAGAGCGTGGCGGACATGTATTGCGTCATCCACTCGCGGTAGGTGTCGGAGCCGGACTCTTCGAAACTTCTTTCCAGGAATTTCAGAATGCCGGGGAATTGGAAACCTCTTTGGAACTTGAATTTCTTCGAGTCGGGACCGTATTTCTCAGAGGCGCTGACGTTTGGCGACGGATAGCCGTACAAAAGCATATTTTGCGTGCGCGCGGGGAATTTCTCAAACGGCGTCTCCAGATCGAAGCCGTGGGCGTAGGCGCCAAGTTCGAGCGTGCGCTTCAGAATGGCGGAGCCGGAACCCGGGCCCAGACCTCCGTCGAAGAGCGGGCGCGTCCAATCGGCGATGATTTTGGAGGGATCGAAATCGTATTTGGAGCCGAGGCCGTTGCACGCGGGGCAAGCGCCGTACGGCGAATTGAAGCTGAAGGAGCGCGGCTCGAGTTGCGGAACGGAGATACCGCAATCGGGACAAGCGAGCTTTTCGGAAAAAGTGTGCTCCTTGCCGCCGACGATGGCCACGGTGACGAGGCCGCTTGCAAGTTTGAGCGCGGTGGCGATGGATTGTTCGAGGCGCGCGGCGATGCCCTGCTTGACGAGCAGGCGGTCGACGACAAGCTCGATAGTGTGATTTTTGCGCTTGTCGATTGCCGGGAGATCGTCCATGGGGAAAAGCTCGCCATTGATGCGCGCGCGTACGTAACCAACTTGCGCGAATTTTTCGAGCTCCTTGCGATAGGCGCCTTTTCGTCCGCGCACGATAGGCGCGAATGACGCGGAGGTAATCGTAAATTTCCGTTGGCACCATCACCGAAATTTACGATTACCTCCGCGTCATTTATGCATCCGTGGGCGTGCCGCAGTTGAGGCAATGCGGCACGCCCACGGATGCATAACTGACGCGGAGGTAATCGTAAATTTCGGTGATGGTGCCAACGGTGGAGCGCGGCGAACGCGTGGTGGTTTTCTGCTCGATGGCGATGGAAGGAGAAAGGCCTTCGATGACGTCGACTTCGGGGCGCTCCATCTGGTCAAGGAACTGGCGGGCGTAAGCGGAAAGCGATTCGACGTAGCGGCGCTGGCCTTCCGCATAGATGGTGTCAAAAGCGAGCGAAGATTTACCGGAGCCGGAAAGGCCGGTGATGACCGTGAGGGAGTTCCGGGGAATTTCGACGCTGATATTCTTGAGGTTGTGCTGGCGCGCGCCCCGGATTACTAGTTTGGTCAGACCCATGAGACGCCCATAAAACGAAAGTACTCCCTCCCCAGGAGCCCTGGCGCTCACTAGGTACACTGAGCCCAAGATAACTCTTCACGATAGCAGGGGCAAAATCAAGAGGTCAAGGAAATCAGGAGGAGACCTGGGGTCATGATGAATACCAAAACCCCATCTCGGGATTTCCATCCGCCGTATTAAGATTTTACTTGACAAGCGCATTCCCACGCACTATATTATATATTAGTAGATTTGTTCTATATTAAAAGACTATCTAAAGGAGATGAACGTGAAAAGGGTAAAAGAAGTGGAGCTGGAATTTGGCCGAAAGCTGGATAACGCCTTAGCGGACATCCTGCAAGACCTCGGTTACCCTCTGCCAGAATCCCATCAAGTCAAGGCTTCTTTGCTGGACTCAAATGGCCGGAAGAAACGCGGCAATGCCTCAGCGGACAATTGGTCGCCGGTGCTAGGACGAATCGAAATCCGTTTTGAGCCTGTCGCGCAAGAACAAAAGCAAATCAATTCCCGGCTATCGCAGACAGCCGAAAAAGAGTCTCCCGCGAAAGCCGAGAAGTTGTCCAAGGACATAGCTGGTGTGCTTCCCGCTGAAGCGGATCTATTGATAGCCTTGGATCGAGCTGAAGCGAGGCCGGGGTGGAACTTTGTCCCGCTGAAGAAATTCCGGGATGAGATTTTGCCGCAGGAACATCTCCCATCGTTGGCCAACACCGATGTACATCACCGCAGCGTGCTTGAGTCGGCGATCGAAAAGAAATTCGTCCTCGTCGGCAAGGTGCCGAATCCTAAGTCCCCGCAATTCCCGGTAACGACAATTCGGTTGAACAGGCTGATGCCCGAAGTCAAAGCCGTTCTGGGGCAGAATGCCAGTTCTGACTTGGATTTTCACCCGGTCGAAATTTCTGGCGAACCCTTGTCCGCAACGATTCTCCGTGAGAGGCGCTGAGAATTGGCCTTCTACTACCTGGAGACCAGCGCGCTCGTCAAGCTATACGTCCGTGAATCCGGGACCGAGCGCGTATTGGCTCTGGCAAACCGCACAACTGAAAACCGTTTGGCCATCCTTGCGCTGACTCAAGTGGAACTCCGGTCAGCAGTGCGGAGAAGGGAGCGGAATGGAGAGATTCCACCCCTGGTTGCAACTCAATTGCTGGAAGCATTTAAGAGGCACCTGGAGGTAAGATTTGTGTCCCAAATGGTTACCGACTTTGTCCTAGATGTTGCATCCATGCTTGTCGACCGTCATGCGCTCCGCGCGTACGACGCAGTTCAATTAGCAGGATACGTGGCATTGCGAGGATCAACGGGAACTGACGCGCCCGTCTTTGTATCTTCCGACAACGCGCTTCTTTCGGCAGCTAGGCAGGAGGGAATACCGGTTCTAGATCCCTCCTCGGGAGCCTGAAGTGGAGTCAGATGCGCTGTAATGTAGGCGGGGACATTTCCTAAACGTTGCCATGACCCTGATTGTTTCCTCAAACTGGTCCCCCACCTTTGAAGGAGCAAGTCTGCGGCGTTTCTAAGGTTGAGGTCTTGCTTTGTTAGAGGCCGGCGTAGGTTTGGCGGCGGAGGAATTGGCCGGCGCCGGGGCGGCCAACGAATTTTCCGGAGTCGATGACGGCGCGGCCGCGGGAGAAAACGGTTTTGGGCGCGCCCTTGATGCGGATGCCCTCGAACATGGAGTAGTCCACGCGCATGTGGTGAGTTTTCGCGCTTATCGTTTCTTCGTGGTTGGGATCGAAGATCACCAGATCGGCGTCGGAGCCGACAGCGATGGTGCCTTTGCGCGGGTAGAGGCCAAAAAGTTTGGCGGGCGCGGTTGCGACGAGCTGGACAAAACGATTCGGCGAGAAATGTTTGCCGTGGACGCCGCCGGTATACACAAGACTTAAGCGGTGCTCGATGCCCGGGCCGCCGTTGGGAATTTTGGTGAAGTCGTCCTTGCCGAGCTCTTTTTGTTCCTTGAAGCAGAAGGGGCAGTGGTCGGTGGAGACGACCTGCAGCGTGTCCTTCGCGAGGCCCTGCCAAAGCTTTTCCTGATGCCACTTTTCGCGGAGCGGCGGAGTGAAGACGTATTTGGCGCCCTCGAAGCCGGGGGCGTCCATGTTTTCGAGCGAGAGATACAAGTATTGCGGACAGGTCTCCGCGTAGGCGGGAAGGCCGCGGTCGCGGGCTTCGCGGACTTTTTCGAGCGCGTCGTTGCAGGAGAGGTGGACGATGTAGACGGGCGCGCCGGCCATTTCCGCGAGGGCGATGGCGCGCGAGGTGGCTTCGGCTTCGGCGGTGGTGGGGCGGGTGAGCGCGTGATACTTGGGCGCGCGTTTGCCTTCGGCGAGGGCTTGCTGGACGATCACGTCAATGGCGCCGCCGTTTTCCGCGTGCATGCAGATGAGGCCGCTGTGTTTCGCTGCCTGCCGCATGGCCTTGAAGATCGTCGCGTCATCGAGCATGAAGACGCCCGGATAGGCCATGAAGAGCTTGAAGCTGGTGACGCCTTCGCGAATGAGCTGGCCCATTTCCTCGAGCTGCGCGGAGCCGAGATCGGTGATGATGCAGTGGAAGGCGTAGTCGGTCACGGCTTTGTCGTGCGCCTTTTTCATCCAGGTGTCGAAGGCCTGGCGGAGCGATTGGCCCTTGTACTGGATGGCGAAGTCAATGAGCGTGGTGGTGCCGCCAAAGGCAGCGGCCGCCGGGGATCACCAGGCAGCCAGTGGCGTCGAGGACGCGGCCGGCATTTTCCGTGGGAAGCTGGGTGGCGATGGCGGTGACTTTGTCGCCGGAGATGCCAACGTCGGCGAGGAACGTGTCCGTTGCGGTGACGACTGTGCCGTTGCGGATTACCGTGTCAAAACGCATCTGCGCTCCTCTGGAATGCTTTTCAATTTACACCGAAGGCCCCCCCCACACCCCCGGTATTTTGTATGAATATCAAAGGAAAGGACTTACAAAATCTGCATTTCGTAAGTGATTGATTCTAAAGAGCACGCTTTCGGTTGATTGTAGT
>QHYF01000138.1 GCA_003224075.1 Acidobacteriota bacterium | reverse complement strand
CGATGGCATTGGCGCTCTCGACGCTCTGCGGCATCCGATTCATTAGACAGGATTCAAGGCTTGCGGTTAGGTCAGGCTTAGCCCCTTATCCGCGAGCAACATAGCGCTATGGGGCCCGGTTAAAGGTACTCCTGAAAAGGAGGGATTCCTGTTCTCGCGTTGAAAGATTGTCCGCCGTTGAAGGGCATCGATTCCGGCTGTCACTGCAACACACGCGGCGTTCGGCGATCCCGGAACAGCACTCCATTCGCCACGGAAAACGACGCCGTATTCGCGCCAATGCCCAGCGCCAGTGTCAAGATGGCCACCGCTGCGAATCTCCAGATGGCTCCGCACTTCGTCCGGAAGGCAGTCCCGGCGCGTTTCCCTATATGCGGTATGATTAGATAAGGAAATACAGCGAATTAGCTGCATTTTTTGTTTACGCTCTAGGAGAGGGAATTGATTCCACGCTACACACGCCAAGAGATGGGGCATGTCTGGAGCGATGCCAACAAGTTCGCCAAGTGGCTGGAAGTCGAGCTTGCCGCCACCGATGCGCTCGCCGAAGCCGGCCAGGTTCCGAAAGAAGCGGCGGCCACGATCCGCGCGCTCGCCAAAGTGGAGGTCGCGCACATTCACGAGCTCGAGGCCCGCGTGAAGCATGACGTCATCGCCTTCACCATGGCCGTCGCGGAATCCATCGGCGATCCCGCCGCCGCGCGCTGGCTGCACTACGGCATGACGTCAAACGACGTTGTGGACACCGCGCAGGCTCTGCAGATTCGCGACGCCTCCAGGTTGATTGAGCGCGCGCTGGTGATGTTCGGAGAAATCCTGGATCTTCGCGCTCACGAATTTCGCAACACTCCGCAAATCGGGCGCACTCACGGCATCCACGCGGAGCCCATCACCTTCGGCCTGAAAATCGCCAACTGGTTTGCCGAAAATCAGCGCAATATCGCACGCTTCCGCGATGCCGCTGCGCAGATGGCCGTCGGGAAAATCTCCGGCGCCGTCGGCAACGCTTCTCATCTCGGTCCCGAAATGGAAGAGCGCATCTGCAAGCGGCTGGGTCTCAGCGTCGCGCCCGTCGCCTCACAGGTGATTCAGCGCGACCGGCACGCGCAATATCTCAGCGCGCTCGCGCTCATTGCTGCGACACTGGAAAAAATCGCGCTCGAAATTCGCCACTTGCAACGCACTGAAGTCCGCGAGGCGGAGGAACCTTTCGGCGGCGAGCAACGCGGCAGCTCAGCCATGCCCCACAAGCGCAACCCCGTCGCGTGCGAGCAAATTTGTGGTCTCGCTCGCATTGTGCGTTCGAACATGCTCGCGGCGTTCGAAAACGTCGCGTTGTGGCATGAGCGCGACATTTCCCATAGCTCCGTTGAACGCATCATCCTTCCGGATTCGACGATTCTTGTGGATTACATGCTTTCGAAAATGACCGCCATCATCCGCCAGATGCGCGTTTTTCCGGAGCGCATGCTGCGGAACCTGGAATCCACCGACGGCCTCGTGTTCTCTGGCCAGTTGTTGCAGGACCTCGTGGAGAGGGGCATGCCGCGCGATGATGCGTACAAGGCGGTGCAGGAGAACGCCATGGCGGCGTGGGATTCTGACACGAGTTTCCATGATCGCGTGGCGAAAGATGCGCGCATCGCGAAGTACCTGGATTCGAAAACGCTCGCGCACACCTTCGATCTTCATCGACAACTTCGGTATGTAGATGCAATCTTCGACCGGGTTTTCGGACCGCATCCCGCGGGCGAGAAATCCGCGGCAGGTTCCGCGGGAAAGCATTAATTCTTCGGCAGGGCGGAATTTGTCCTGCGCACCGAGAAGCGAAAGAAACACCGCAAAAATCCTGGGGCGCGAAAAACAAAAAGCGCCCCGGCGGGGCCGGGGCGCCGTTCTGCCTCTTCTAATTCCGGCTTACGCTGAAATTAGCTGCGGAGGCGGAAACTCGAAACCCCATCTTCTGTCAGACACCGACAAAAGCAAAGAACAAAAATTTACTCAACGCGCTGAACGTAACGCGCATCGGTCGTATCCACCTTGATCCTGTCGCCTTGGTTCACAAATGGCGGAACCTGCACGACCAAGCCGGTTTCGAGCGTTGCCGGCTTCATTACCGCGCTGGCCGTGGCCTTCTGCAACGTCGGCTCTGTCTGGATGACCTTTAATTCCATGGTGTCCGGCAGATCCACGCCGATGGGCTTGTCGTCGAAGAATTCGACTTTCACGATGGTGTTGGGGATCAGGTAGTAGACGGTTTCGCCGAGCTGTTCGCGGGTGAGGTGCATCTGTTCGTAAGTTTTCGTATTCATGAAGTGGAATTCGTCGCCCTCATTGTAGAGATACTCGAATTCAACTTCGTCGAGGATGGCGCGATCGACGAATTCTTCGGCGCGAAACCGGTAGTCAATAATTGCTCCAGTCTTCAGATTTTTCATGCGGGTCTGCATCGAGCCGCGCTTGTTGCCGGGTGTGCGGTGATCGACGCTGAAAATGGTGAAGAGCTGCCCCTCGTGCTGGATGACCATGCCGGGGCGAAGTTGTGTCGCTTTGACGCTGCTCATTGTTTTTTTGCGGTTCCCTAAGAAGTTTGCTGATTTCGGAAATTCCGGCAGGCGGCCCGTCTGCGATGCCACAACCGCGGTCGGAATCACTCGAGGCGCACCGACGAATACACCTGACCAGTGCGAAACAACAGTATAGATGGCGATATTCCAAGCGGTCAATCCGCCTTCTTCGCCTCTTTCAAACTGATCAAATAATTGCGCTCAGAATCCTGTGCCTTCTCCCGTAGCGGGCATCACCGAGTAGTGGACGTGCACCAAGCGCCAATCACCTTGTTCCTTGCGATAGATTTGTGTTTCCCTGCCGTGGGTCGCGAGGGGAGAGCCATCCTTTCTGAACCTGGCAGCGAAATCCCAGTAAAACTCGGCCCACGCGGCATCTCCGTACACGCGGACGGAAACATCGTGGATGCTCAGCTTTCGCTCAGAGAAAGTTTCACCCATCAGGCGCTTGTAGACGTTCTGCTTTATTTGCTCGAAGCCGTGTTCATGGCCGAGCGGGTGAACGAATGAGACATCTGGCGAATCCGACCAGATCTCCGCCCCAAGAGTTGTATCCGCGTCGTCAACCGACTTCGCGTATTGCGCGATAAGGTTCTTGATTCTCCCGCTCGCGGCGTCGTCGGCAGGCGCCTCCGGGTTTTTGCCGGCTTCGTTTTTTTCCTGCCTGGCCCGTTGCTTCGACGCTCCGGTCATGATTTTTTCGATTTCACCGGGATCCCGGGGGAGGCGTTCGCTGAGGAGCTTGTAGCCGGATTCGGTGATGAGGACGTCGTCCTCGATGCGCACACCGAGATTTTCTTCGGGAATGTAAATGCCGGGTTCGACGGTGACGACCATGTTGGGCTGGAGCGGGGAACAAGATTCGCCCGGGTCGTGGACGTCGAGGCCAATGTTGTGGCCCAGGCCATGAATGAAATACTGGCCGAGCGATTTGCCCTGAAGATCTTTTCCGTGGGAGTTGATGTAATTGTAGGCGATCGTGTAGACGCTCTTGTCGCCCTTGCGGCAGAAGTCCATGCCCGGCTTTAGAGCGGCGAGGGCGGCATTTTGCGCGCCGAGCACAATGTCGTAGATCTCGCGCTGTCGCGGCGCGAACTTGCCGTTGGCGGGCAGCGTGCGCGTGATATCCGCGGAATAGCCGGAATATTGCGCGCCGACATCGAGGACAACGATGTCGCCGTCTTCAATCTTGCGGGAGAGCTTGTCGTAATGGAGCGCCGTAGAATTGGGGCCGGCCCCGACGATCGGGGCGTAGCCTTCGGCTTCAGAACCGCCCCAGGCATGGATTTCGACCATTTTTGCCGCAATCTGGTATTCGTAGAGGCCCGGGCGCATCATCTTCATGGCCTCCAGATGCGAGTCGAGCGACAAATCAATCGCTCGTTTCAAGAAAGCGATTTCGCCGGGCGACTTGATCTCGCGGAGCGCATTGATTTGCGCGCGAATGTCTTTCAGCTTAGCTTGTGGCGCCGCGAGCTGGAGCCAATCTACTACCGCTTTCTCGTGCGGGAAGCCTCCGAGTTCCTTTTCGTAAGGCAGAATCGTATAAACCGTGGAATAAATCTTCGCGAGTTTTTCGACATTCGCGCGCATTTCCGGGAATGGCTTTACCGTGGCAAAGCCCGTGCGCGCTTCGACGCCCGAGTCGGATGGCGCGATTCTTGCGCCGTTCCACTTTTCTTTGGCTGGGTTTTTCTCAGGGAGAAAGAAAATTTCGCGCGGCCCATCCCAAGCATCGCCGGTGGCACGGTTTTTCAGTGCGGGCAGGAGGATCAAGCCGGCGCCCTCTTCGTTGTGGCCGGTGAGGTAGTAGAAGTTGTCTTCCTGCGCAAACATGTAGGCTTGTGAGACTTCTTCGCGGCCAGTGAAACCCCAGAGGATGATGGGCCCATCAACTTGGGCGGCAAGCCTGGCGCGGCGCTCGGCATACACGCTGTTCGGCTCGCGCTCGCGGCGCTGCTGGGCGTATACGGCACGCGCCAGACCGGCGAGGCAGACCAATCCCAGAACAGCTAGTCTTGCCGAACTCCATTGACCACGGTACCGCGCCCACTTCTGGCGACCACTCATGAGTTCACCTCGGAGCCACCGACAGGTTATCGCCCACAGGCAAGTGGGCTCGCTGTGTGTCCCGGCCAAGCCGAGGCACGTTATTTGCAGCCTGGCGATTGTATCTAAAGTGTGGGAAACGGCACAGAGGGCGAGTCCAGTTACACTTCCTATTTGCGGAAGAAGTCGATCAGGAGTTCAGAAACGCGGGCGGGTTCTTCGTGCTGGAGCCAGTGGGTGGCTTCGGCGAAGGTGAAGAGTTCGGCGTTGGTGCAGTAACGCAGACTTTCATGAGCCATATCGGACAAAAGGAAAGCGTCGCGTTCGCCCCAGAGAATACGCGTCGGGACATGGACAGTGCGATCAGGAAACCTGGTGGGGCAGCGAAAGAGAGCGCGATACCAATTGATCATGGAAGTGAGGGCACCGGGTTGGGACCATGCTGCACGGTACGCGATAAGATCGTCGGGCGAGAATGTGCCCGGACGGCTGGAGCGGAGCAGCGCGGAAGTGCCGACACGGAAGTTGAAAGCGGAGAAGAGAGCCTCGGGCACGTAAGGAAGTTGGAGAAAAAAGATATACCAGCTTCGGAGCACTTGGCGCAGATGGGTCATCATATAGCGGCGCATCACGGAAGGATGCGGCACATTGACAACCACGAGCTTGGCTATGCGTCGCGGCTGCAGAAGGGCGGCGCCCCAGTCATGTCCAGCAAGGAAGATTTTCTGTTGA
>QHYF01000137.1 GCA_003224075.1 Acidobacteriota bacterium | reverse complement strand
ACGAAATTGCCACGCGGATTTTGTCGCTCACGCCGGGGCGCCGCTTTTACGTGCTGCACCAGTTTCGAATTGCCGGGCCGGCAGCGCCCGGCAATTCGAAACGCGGTGGGAAGAAAACGCCTGCCGGTCCTCCGCAGGATGCGCTTCGGCAGGCATTGCTGGATCTTCAGAAGCGCGGGTTCAACCGGCTGTATCAAGCAGGCCGCATCCACGAATTCTCCTCGCCGGAAACGCTGCTCGATGTGGACTTTTCGAAAGCGGTGTACGTGCTGGTCGACCGTCTGGCCGTCAATCCGGAGTCGCGCGCGCGGCTGGTGGACTCGATCGAGATCTGCTACCGCGAGGGCCAGGGCGAGGCCATACTCGAATTCATCGCGGATAGCGCGGGGAATCCCGCCGAGCGACTGACATTCAACGAGCGATTCGAATGCAAGAATGACGGCACGCTCCATCAAGAGCCCGAGCCGCGGCTTTTCATGGAGCGTGCCGTCATTCTTGCATTCGAATCGCGGCAAAATCGATTACCGAAGTTTGCAAGCTGACGGTGAAAGAGGCGCGCGCTTTCTTTTCCACGCTGGAGCTTTCCGAGGCGCAGCAAAAAATCGCCGACAAAATCCTTGAAGAAATCCGCAGGCGGCTGCAGTTTCTCGACGAGGTGGGCCTGGATTACCTCACGCTGGACCGCCTGACGTCAACGCTGTCAGGCGGGGAATCGCAGCGCATCCAGCTTGCGACTTCTCTTGGGTCGCATCTCGTTGGAGCGCTCTACGTGCTCGACGAGCCTTCCATCGGCCTGCACCCGCGAGACACGCAGAGACTGATCGACATTCTCAAGTCGCTGCGCGATCTGGGGAACACCGTTCTGGTGGTCGAGCACGATCCGGAAACCATTCACGCCGCCGATTGCATCATCGATCTCGGTCCAGGAGCGGGCGAACTCGGCGGCAAGCTGCTCTTCAGCGGCCCTTATGACTACGTGCTCGACGAGCCTTCCATCGGCCTGCACCCGCGAGACACGCAGAGACTGATCGACATTCTCAAGTCGCTGCGCGATCTGGGGAACACCGTTCTGGTGGTCGAGCACGATCCGGAAACCATTCACGCCGCCGATTGCATCATCGATCTCGGTCCAGGAGCGGGCGAACTCGGCGGCAAGCTGCTCTTCAGCGGCCCTTATGACGCGATGCTCGACGAGCACAAATCGCTCACGGGGCGCTACCTCAGCGGCGAACTGCGGATTCCGGTGCCCAACGTGCGGCACAAACCGGGAGGCAAATTCCTGCGCCTTTTCGGCGCCAGTTTGCATAACCTCCAGAACCTGGATGTGATGATCCCGCTCGGCACGCTCGCGGTGGTAACGGGTGTGAGCGGCTCGGGCAAGTCCACGCTGGTGCATGACGTTTTGTACAAGGCGCTCACGGCCAAGCGCAGCGGCGGGAACGTCAAAGAATTCTGTGACCGGCTGGAAGGCGATTCGAACGTCAGCGAAGTGGTCATCGTCGATCAATCGCCCATCGGGCGCACGCCGCGTTCGAATCCGGCCACGTATCTCAAGGCTTTCGACGCGGTTCGCGAAGTCTTCGCGGAGACGCCGGATGCCAAACGCCGCGGTTACGCCGCGGGTCATTTTTCGTTCAACGTCCCGGGAGGCCGTTGCGAAACCTGCCAGGGCGACGGCACGGTGACCGTGGAAATGCAGTTTCTGGCGGACGTCGAGCTTATCTGCGAGGAGTGCCGAGGGACGCGGTTCAAAAGCGGCGTGCTGGAAGTCCGGTATCGCGGGAAAAACATTCATGAGGTGCTGCAGTTGACGGTGCGCGAAGCGCTGGCGTTCTTCGTCAACGTTTCGAAGGTCGTTTCGAAGCTCAGGATTTTGAATGAAATTGGCCTCGGCTATCTCCGTCTGGGGCAGTCCGCCACGACGCTCTCCGGCGGGGAAGCGCAACGGCTGAAACTCGCCGCGCATCTCAGCCGCACCGACAATCAGGGCATTCTCTACATCCTCGATGAGCCCACGACCGGGCTGCACTTTGACGACATTGCCAAGCTTCTCAGCGCGTTTCGAAAGCTGCTCGAAGGTGGCGCCTCGCTGCTGGTGATCGAACATAATCTCGACGTCATTAAATCCGCCGATTGGCTCATCGACCTGGGACCCGAAGGCGGCGAACAGGGTGGCAAGCTCATCGCCACGGGCACGCCGGAGCAGGTCGCGCGCAATACGCAGTCACACACCGGCCGTTTTCTCTCGCGCGTCCTGAACGGCAATGGCCAGGCAAAGCGGCTCGCGAACGGCGCATCCAAACCAGGAGGCCCATCCGCGACAATTTCCAACGGAGTCAGGATTCCTTCGGTCGAGCCATGAGGCACGCGCATCTCCCTTTGATTGCGGTACGAAGCCTCGCGTATGCAATCTGCGGGCTCTTTTTTGCAGGGGCGCAGTATCCTTCGGCCTGGCTCAGGACAAGTGCTGCGCCTCTGCAAAGCAATCAACTTGCGGCTCGTGCCCAATCCTCTTCGAAAGAAGCTGCGAAATCCACGCAATCGAAAATTCAAAGGGTGGCGAACCCGCTGAATGACCTCCTGGACGAGGCGCAGCGCCACATCGACAAGAGCGAGTTTGAAGCGGCGGTCGCCCCGCTACAAAAAGTCATTGCCGGGCAACCGGGATTCGCGTACGCGCACTTCCAGCTGGCTTACGTATTCACGGCGCTGAAGAAAACCGAGGAGGCGCGGGCGGAGTACGAGCGCACCATCGCCATCGATCCCAAAATGTCCGAAGCCCACCTGGACCTCGGAATCCTTTTACTGGACAAGGATCCGTCCGCCTCCGTCGCGCCGCTCACCAAAGCGGCGGCGCTGCTTCCTGCGCAAAGCCGGCCGCAGTTTCTGCTGGGAGTCGCGTTCGAACGCAGCGGCAAACTGTCAGCGGCCGCAACTTCATTTGAGAATGCCGCGGTTCTCGATCCTCGGGACTTCGACACGCTGCTGCATCTCGGTGACGTATATCTGGCCCTGAACCAACCTGCAAACGCCGAGCGGAAGTTTCGCGGCGCGATCGAGCTCCAGCCGCGGGAACCGCGCGCTCTCTTCGGTCTGGCGCGGAGTCTGGATGCCCAGAAAAGGCCCGAAGCCGGCGACGCGTATGAAAAATACCTGGCGGTTCAGCCGGCCGACTCCGCCGCTCGCGCCCGGCTGGTGCACTTGCTGATGGACCAGCAGCAATACGACGCGGCCTTTGCCGAACTTGAACGCAGCGACGCGCGGAAGCCGTCTCTCGAATCGCTAAAGCTTCGCGCTGACATCCAGATTGCGCAGAAAAAATGGGACGATGCGATAGCGACGCTTCATCAGGCGCTCGCTCTCGCCCCAAACGACGCCCAGCTTCACGGCGGCCTGGGACGCATCTTCCTTGAGAGACGCGAGTTTGTTTCGGCGGAGAAAGAGTTGCGCGTCGCCTTGCAGCTCGATGGCAAGAACCTGGCGTACCGGAAAGATCTCAGCTCCACGTTCTTTCTGGGAGGGAATTATCCGGCAGCGCTGAGTGCGCTCGATGAGATTGCAAAAGTGGAACAACCGGGGGCGGGCGTCTGGTTTGTCCGCGCAATTTGTTACGATAAGCTGAACCAGCCGAAGCCCGCCTTGGAGGCTTACCAGAAATTTCTCGATCTCGATCAGGATAAGAATTCCGATCAGACCTGGCAGGCCAAGGAGCGGAGCAAGGTGCTGCGACGCATGCTGGAACGGAAAAGGTAACGGCATGAGGGCCCGCGGGACGTCCCTGGGAACAATAGGCTGCCTGGCAATTTTCATTGCGACCATGCCTTCGGGCGTCACGGAGAGCGTGGTGGAGCTTCAGGCTCGATTCGACCGCGAATCGAATGCGGTTCACAAGGCCAAATTGCTCGAAAGACTTGGCGACGCCCAGTTCGAGGTTGCGCGTACGGCGGGAAAGGCGGGCGACAATAACACCGTCGGTGCGACGCTGGAAAAATACCGCGACAATGCGCGCGCCGCTTTCGAGGCCTTGAGGAAACAGAACCCGAACTTCGAGAAACATTCGAACGGCTATCGCCGGCTGGAGATGCACGTGGAGAGAGGAATCCGGGAGCTGGCAGACTCCATATTGGCAGCGCCCGAAGTCTACAAGCCGCCTCTCGAGATCGTCCGCCAGGACCTCATCGCCATGGATAAAGAGCTGCTCGAAATGCTGTTTCCTCGCCGGCCCTCGGATCAGCACGCAACTTCTCCTCCAGCCGAGAAAAAACCATGAGGTGCAAACCGCATCTTTTCCTGGTGGCGGGCTGCTTCCTGGCCGCGCCTTCCATTCTTCCCGCGGAAGCACCGCCGCAGAAGGATTATCTGACGGCCGTTGAAGCCGACAAAATCCGCGACGCGGAGACGACCAACGAACGCATAAAGCTCTTTCTGTCCTTCGCGGACGATCGCCTGAAGAAATTCCAATACGAAATCGAGCATCCCTCGGCGAACCGTCATGCCGACATGCTGAATTCGCTTCTGAACGCGTACGTCGGCTGCGTGGACGATGCGGCAGACCTCATCCAGCTGGGAATCGAAAAACAGGAAAACATCCGGCAGGGAATCAACATGATGGCATCGCGCACGAAAGAATTTCTCAGCATCCTCGAAAAGCTATCCGCGGATGGGCCCGACCGCGAACTCTACAAGTACAATCTGGACGATGCCATCAGTGGAACGCGCGACGCCATGAATGACGCGGAGAAAGCAAAGAAAAAAGTTGCGCCTCCGCCGGTGCGCCGTAAGAATTAGGATTTGAGGGATCCAACGAGACCGATGAGATTTGGCCGCGACAAAATTTCCTTTGTGCCCGGCGGCGGGCCTCTTTTTCAGCGTTTGTTTACGCGGCTCGGGTGCGACGGACGCCCGCCGCGCTTCCGCGTGGAGTTTTATCCCTATTCCAGCCTGGTGCTGACCATCCGGAGGCGCGAGGAAATTGTTTACGTGCGTTTCTCGGACCTTTTGCGCCGCGCTTCGCTTTCCGTTTTGGAAGGCGCGGCAGCGCTGTTGCTTGCGCGCGTGTATCGCCGCAAAGCCCCGGCGGCTTTGGTCGAGCCGTACCTGGAATATGCGCGTTCCGACCGCACGCGCAGCCGCATGAATCGCATGCGCCGCGGACGCGTTCGCCTGGCGGCGACCAGCCCGCGCGGAGACCATTTCGACCTGAACAAGATCTTCGAGGAACTGAATGGGAAGCATTTCGGTGGGCAACTGCAACGCCCGCACATCGGGTGGAGCACGCGAAGCTGGCGGCGGCAATTTGGCTGCTATGATCCCGGCCCCAATCAGATTCTGCTGAATCGGCGCATGGATCGCCCCGGGGTTCCGCAGTGCGTGGTGGACTACGTTTTGTATCACGAGATGCTGCACGTCAAGCACCCGACGCGGCGCTCGGGCTGCAGCCTGGTTTCGCATTCGCGGGAATTTCGCGAAGAAGAGAAACGTTTTCCGGAATTCGCGCGCGCCCGCCGCATCCTCGACCGCCTCGCCCGCTGAGTCCTTCCAGCGTTCTTTGAATCTGGGAAGTCGCTTACCTCGTATAGCTAGCTTCGTAACTATTCCACTTGTCCGGTTGAGCTCGCAGCGTTAATCAGGCATCTCGGCGCTCTCGGTATCTAAAGACGCAATCACGAATGCACGTATTGCAGGCACTTCCCCCTGCCCTCCGTTGAAACCGATAATTAGCGCAACATTCCCAATCAGCCAAGCGATGCAGAAGGTCCACGTGCCTAGTCGCGGATGATCCCGTTTCGAAGGAATAAGTTTTACGAGTGATCGCATCTCCTGCTCCTCGCCCCAGTTGTTGCCCGGCTCCTTTCCTCAGGGCCTCGGTCGTTGGAATGCAGCCAAGTCTATTCGGCCGCCCTTCGCGACTCAGTGCAAGCCCTTCGACTTCGCTCAGTGCAAGCAGGAGCCGAGGCCGTCATGTAATCAGGCCTCAGTTTTGGTTCGAGGCGGTGGCCTGGATGGACTTGATGCGCTGCTCGACGGTGGTGACTTCCTGGACGCGGCCAAGAGCGCGGAGGGCCTGAGCCTGGCTCTTCAGAACAGGAACAATTTGCAGGTTGTTCTCGCCGAACTGCTTTTCAAGCACAGCGACGAGTTGGCGATAGCAGGGTTCGGACTTTTCTGGCTTCCCCCAGGTATCGTAGACCAGGGTAAGAGCGGACAAGGGAATGAGCAGGCTGGAGCCGTCGCGGCCGAACAGAGATTCCTCAATCTTGGTGGCACGAAGGAGATAGAGTTCGGCCTGGTCATACTGCTTTTGCATGAAAGGCACGCGGGCCAACTCGGTGAGACTCTGCGCGACCTTGTCACTGTCCTCGCCGAAGACCTTTTTGTTGACTTCGAGGGCGCTGGAATAGAATTTCTGAGCAGAGAGATAGTCTTTCTGGAACATGGCATTGGTGGCGAGCGATTCAAGAGGCTGGGACAGGTTGGGAGATAGAGGGCCATAGATT
>QHYF01000012.1 GCA_003224075.1 Acidobacteriota bacterium | reverse complement strand
CGGCTCCGGCTGCAGCTGGGAAGGCGCCGGCGAAGAAAGGATAAGGGGGCGCCATGGCCAATCCGTTTCGCGATATGTCAGTGATCATGCAAGCCTTGGTGGCCGCGGCGGTTGCCGTTGTGCTGGTTTTGGTTGGGGTTTACCTGCCCGGTTCTCCGATAGCCCGAGAGCGGGAGGAAGTTGACCAAGCTGTTCAGAAGCGCACCAAGCTGAACCAGGAAGTTACGCAGCTTCAGGTCTACAAACAGCGTTATGCGGAATTGAAGCAGCAGATGGATGCGCTCTCGAAGCAGTTGGAGACACTGAAGACCATCGTGCCGGAGGAAAAAGAAACGGACGAGTTCATCCGGTTGCTACAGGGAGCGGCCAGCGCCTCCAACGTGCAGATTCGGCGGTTGACGGCACAGGCGGTTGTTCCCAGGGAGTACCACTACGAAATGCCTTTTGAAGTGCAGGCCGACGGGCCGTACTTCAATGTCCTGGAGTTTTTCGGGCGGCTGGGCCGTTTATCCCGAATCATCAACGTGGGGGACCTTACGTTTGACGATCCGGATAAGCCGAAAGGCACGAAGTATCCCGTGCGACCTGGCACGACAGTTTCCGGAATTTTCACGGCAGTAACATTTTTTACCAAGCCCGCTGATACAGGTGCGGCTCCGGCAGCCGGAGCCAAGCCTCAAGCCGGCGCGGCTGGGAAACCCTGAGCGGGAATGAGCGAACTATGCGTTCAGTGATAACTCTCGGACTGGGGATTCTTATCGCAGCAACTGCTCCTGGCTTGCGTGCGCAGACGAGTCCGTCGACGCCGAACAACGCAAAGCCTGCACCGGCAAACGCCAGCAAGCCGGCTCAACAAACGGCTAAACCACCGACGCCGCCGGCCGCAACCAAGCCGGCGCCTGCTTCTGCTGCGAAGCCTTCGCCCACGTCACAAGCAGGTAAGCCTGCAGCGGCGACCGCGACGAAGCCCGCATCACCAGCCGGCAAGCCATCGGTTCAGCCTGCCGCCAAACCCGGTACCAAGCCTGCTGCAAAGACGCCAGCTAAGGCCGCGGCGAAGTCTCCGGCCAAGCCTCGCGCCAAGAAGCCAGGGAAACCTGCAACTCCGCGCCCGCCAGCGCCGGTACTAAGCGAAGTTAGGCAAGCTCGCCGAGACCCATTCGAATCATTAATTGGCCGGAACCAGGGCAAGGGTGCTGCACCCAATCTGCCACCGGGAATCCACGGCCTGCAGGTGAGCACGTTGCGGCTGGACGGCGTTGTGAAAGCGCCAAACGGAATGATTGCCGTGGTTTCGAACCCACAATCGCGGACGTACTTCCTGCGTGAAGGCGACCACCTATATGACGGCAGTGTGGAAAAGATCAGCATGGATGGCGTCTCCTTCCACGAGGAAGGGAAAGACGCCTTCGGTAAACCCGTGGAACGCCAAGTGAACAAGCGAATTTACGCCAGTCCAGGAGAACAGCAATGAAGACGAATTGGCCGGCCCTTCGGCATGGCTGCCTGATCCTAGCGAGTATGTCGCTGGCGGCGAGTGCGGCACTTGCTCAGACACAAGAGCCCGTCGGCGCAAAGGCGAGCGCGGCGGTGATCTCCAGCGTTGCCATTACGCAAGCGCCGAAGCGCGCCGCTGTGCGTGTGGAAGGCGAGGGACGCCTCGACGTTCACGCCGCGCGCTTGCAAAACCCGGATCGCCTAGTGCTGGATTTCGCGGGAGCCCGGCTGGCTGTTCAAAAGACGGTAATTCCGGGTGTATCCGCTCCGGTGCGCGGCGTGCGCATCGGCCAATACCGACCGGATGTTGCGCGCGTCGTGATCGACCTCACAGCGGCGACTCCGTATCAGTTATCCCGCGACGGCGGCGCGGTGGTTATCTATTTCGCCGCTCCGTCAGCCACACCTGTTGAAGTACCTGTGAACACCACAACGTTAACGTTACAGCGGAATGACAAGACCAGGCCAGAATTTCATTACAACGAAGCCGCTCCAAATTTGGTAGCGACCCGTTCGACCAAGGATTCGCGGATTTCCGCTCCACGCTTTGCTTTGCCCGGCGAACTGACCCAGCCCTCAGTTGCTCTGGCGTCGTTCAGCGGCACGAAGGAACCCGTTCGCCCGGATTCAACGACGCAGGCGGCTCAGCAAGCCGTGCAGCAAGCAAACACGGCGGCGGCCACGCTCGCGACGTCAGCGCCCGCCCAGGCGCCGGCGGCAGCGGCGCCGGCACCGCCACAAGGCGCGGCGAAGTACACCGGCGAGCCAATCTCCGTGAATTTGAAGGATGTCGATCTGCGCGACTTCTTTCGGCTGATCCACGAGATCAGCGGACTGAACGTCGTGCTGGATCCAGCGGTCAAGGGAAGTCTGACGATCGTTCTTGACGAAGTGCCCTGGGATCAGGCGCTGGACATCGTTCTTCAGAACAACAATCTCGACAAGCAGCTCAACGGCAACGTGCTACGCGTCGCGACCCGCGCCACTTTGAAGAATGAAGCCGAAACACAACGCGACCTGGAAAAAGCGCAGGCCGAAGCAGTCACGCCCGTAACCGTGACCCGCGTGCTGAGTTATTCCAAAGCGGCTACTTTGAAGGATACGCTGAAAAAGTTCCTCAGCTCACGCGGCGATATTTTGTCTGATGACCGTTCGAACCAACTGGTCATCCGCGATATCCCTTCTGTGATCCCGGTCATCGATAACCTCATCCGCCAGTTGGACCGCAAGTCGCAGCAGGTGGAAATTGAAGCGCGCGTCATTTCCGCGTCCCGCTCCTTTGCTCAGGATATCGGCACACAACTCGGTTTCGCGGGGCAGACCACCAGTGGCCGTTCGGTCTTCGGCGGCACACCGCAGGTTGGCGCGAGCGGTCAAAACCCAGACACACCGCTAAATCCGCCGCTTGTATTCACGGGGACTCAGATAACGGGCAACGGCATCACCAATGGTCTTCCACTGAATACGAATTTCCCGGCCGGTGCTCCCACGAGCGGCTTCCTTTTCTCGCACCGGTCGTCGAACTTCGCCCTCGACTTCATTATTACCGCTGCAGAATCCAAGGGCGTCGGAAAATTGCTTTCGAAACCAAAGGTGATCACCCAGAACAACCAGAAGGCGACCGTTAAGCAGGGCACCAAGATTCCGATTCAAACGACCATCAACAATACGATCTCCATCCAGTACATTGACGCCGTGCTGAAATTGGAAGTGACGCCGCAAATCACCGCGGATGGCACAGTCTTTATGGACGTGCTCGTTGAGAACACGTCCATCGACGCCGGTATCCCCCGCGTCCAAGGCGTTCCAGCGTTGGATACGCAGGCTGCGGAAACGAGAGTTCTCGTCGCAGATGGCGGCACCGTGGTCATCGGCGGTATCATTGTTTCAACGCAGCGCCGGGACATCACGCAGGTCCCTCTCGTCGGCAGCTTGCCGATAATCGGGCATCTGTTCCGGCGCACCAACGTTTCATCGTCATCGCAAGAACTATTGTTCTTCCTGACCCCGAGGATCATTCCGGGGTAACCAAGACAACCATCTTTTTACTGAGGGCTGAAACGAGGAGACGGCAAGTCTCCTCGTTTCGTTTATGAAAACACCATTCCATCGCCGGCGCCGTGCCGTGGTTTCGCTGTTACGCGAAACGAAAGCGAGCTGCCTGTTGATCACTAATCCGGCCAACTGGTACTACCTCACGGGCTTCACCGGCGAGTCGGGCGCTCTCTTGGTATCCCAGAAGGGCACCGGTCTGGTCACGGATGGTCGATTCATGGTTCAGGCCCACGAGGAGGCGACTGGAATTCGCGTCCGGCAGCAGAAAGGGTCATTGTTCGAATCGGTCGGGCAGTACGTGAAAGATTCGCATTTCAGTCAGGTGGGCTTCGATCCTTCCCAGTTGACGGTGAGTCAACTGCAGAGCGTTCGAGGGGCTACGGGTGGGCGATCCCAGTGGCTCCCGGTTCCCGGCATGGTCGAGACACTCCGAATGCGCAAGGACGCGGCAGAAATCGCGCAAATGCGAAAAGCGGCCATCCTGGCAGGAGAGGTCATGCAACGAGGAATCCGTTTCCTCAAGCCTGGAATTCGAGAATTGGACGCGGCGGCAGAGATTGAATACCAGATGCGCAAGCTCGGCGCCTCGGGGCCCGCGTTCGAAACAATCGTCGCTTTCGGGGAGAGGGCCGCCCTTCCACACGCGCGTCCAACGTCCAAACGACTGAGGAAAAATGAGTTGGTCGTGTTGGACCTGGGTGTTATACTCGGCCACTATTGCAGTGATATAACCCGCACGGCGTTTGTGGGGCGGGCCACTAGACGTATCCGAACCTGGTATCAAGCCGTCTTGGAAGCACAGACCGCAGCCATTGCAGCGGCAAAGAACGGCGCGTCCTGTGGGGATGTCGATGCAGCCGCAAGACAGGTTTTGAAGGGGTACCGCCTTGGCCATCTCTTCGTGCACAGCACGGGCCATGGGCTTGGGCTCGAAGTGCATGAAGACCCCAAGCTGGCGCGAGGGCAGAAGAGGCATCTGGAGCCAGGCAACGTAATTACAATTGAACCAGGCGTGTACGAGGAAGGCATTGGGGGGATTCGCATCGAAGATGATGTGGTCGTGCATGCTGACCGGACGGAAGTACTGACCCGCGCACCGCGGGATCTCATCGAGATTTAGAACAGGCATGAAACACAAAAAGCCCACGAAGTCCAGCCCGTCGTTCGCCAATCCTGAAATCCAGCAGATCGAACAACTTCTTCAGTTCATGACCGAGCACAATCTCGAGGAGTTCGAATATTCGCGAGGTGACCTGAGCATTCGGCTGCGCAAACCATCGGCTGGAGCGGTGGTCAGCGCTTCCCGGGCTGTCGCCGCTCCGGAGATTATCGTTCCTGGTTCCGTGCAGAACCCGCTGGCTTCGGCGGAAGGCGCTCCAGGAGCCGCTGAAGCACGTTCCAGCGAAGATTTACACCTGGTCAAATCCCCCATTGTCGGGACGTTCTATGAATCACCTAGCCCGGGCGCGGAGGCTTTTGTGAAGGTAGGAGCGCACATCGAGACTGGACAGGCGCTTTGCATCGTAGAAGCAATGAAGCTCATGAACGAAATCGAATCTGATGTTTCGGGCGAAGTCATTCGGATCTTCGTTGAAAACGGACAGCCGGTCGAGTACGGGCAGCCCCTCTTCGGCATTCGTCCGACCCGGAAGAAGTAGCCGCGCACGGCGCTATGTTCCGTAAAATTCTAGTCGCGAATCGCGGGGAGATCGCCCTGCGGGTCATCTGCGCCTGCAAGGAACTGGGGATATCCACGGTCGCGGTTTACTCCGAAGCAGACCGCAACTCGCTCCATGTTCGCTTTGCCGACGAGGCAGTATGCATCGGGCCGCCGCGCAGCAGCGAGAGCTACCTCAACATTCCGCAAGTAATCAGCGCGGCAGAGATTACCAATGTAGATGCCATTCATCCCGGCTACGGCTTCCTCTCTGAGAACGCCAACTTCGCCAAAGTGTGCGAGGCCTCGGAAATCACGTTCATCGGCCCAAAGCCGGAAATCATCGAGATGATGGGTGAGAAGGACCGCGCACGCCGCGAAGTCAAGGCGGCTGGGCTCCCTACCATTCCCGGGAGCGAGGGGGTCGTTGAAGGGGAGCAGCAGCTTGCGAGCGAAGCCGCACGCATCGGCTACCCGTTGATTCTGAAGGCGTCCGCCGGTGGCGGCGGCCGTGGAATGCGTGTTGTGCGCGGACAAGACGAGCTGCTGGCCGCGTACCAAACGGCGCGCAGTGAAGCGCAGCAAGCCTTTGGCACGCCGGATGTCTATGCGGAAAAGTTCCTTGAACATCCGCGCCACATTGAATTCCAGGTATTGGGCGACCAACATGGAAAAGTGATCCATCTTGGCGAGCGCGAGTGCAGCATCCAGCGCCGGCACCAGAAGCTGGTCGAGGAATCGCCTTCACCGGCTCTGGACGCAAAGCGGCGGAGAGAGCTTGGCGCAAAGGTGGTGAGGGCGCTCGAAAAGATTGGCTATACGAACGCGGGGACCGTCGAGTTCCTGATGGACGGGGACGGCGCGCTCTACTTCATCGAGATGAATACGCGGATTCAGGTCGAGCATCCGGTGACCGAGCTCGTCACGGGAGTGGATCTGATCAAGGCACAGATCCGCATTGCCGCGGGGGAGAAAATGGAAGATGCCACAGGTGCGATAATTTCTGCTGGACATGCCATCGAGTGCCGGATCAATGCAGAGGATCCGGAAACGTTTGTGCCGTCGGCGGGACGCATTACCACGTTTCAAGCGCCGGGAGGCACCGGCGTGCGCGTTGATTCGGCTGCTTATGCCGATGCGGTTATTCCGCCGTACTACGATTCCATGATTGCGAAGCTCATTGTCAAGGGACGCGACCGCGCCGAAGCCATCGGCCGGATGAAGCGGGCGCTGGAGATGTTCGTTATCGAGGGCATCAAGACTTCTATCCCGCTGCACCGACGGATCCTGGCCGATCCAGACTTTGCGGCAGGGAAGCTCGATACCCACTTCATCGAGAGACTGCTGGGAACGAACGGAAAATAAACGTTAATGCGCCTTGTTCTGCCACGGCTGTATGTGATATTAGACGCATCGTTGCTTACAGCTCCCGATACAGAATGCGCCAAAAAGCTGGCCGATGCCGGTGTCCGCTTGCTTCAGTACCGGAACAAGTTCGCGCCTTCGCGTGAATTGTTTGAATCCTCGAGGCGGCTTTCGTCACTCTTACTTCCGCGCGGCGTGACATTCGTGGTCAATGACCGGGCCGATGTTGCCACGCTCGCAGGGGCCAGCGGCGTTCACATTGGACAAGAAGATCTTGGGGTGGAAGCGGCGCGTGCAGTGCTCGGAAGCGGGAAGCTTGTGGGCGTTTCGACTCACAACCTTGAGCAATTCAATCAGGCTGCCGTGACGTCCGCTGACTATATTGCCGTCGGGCCGGTGTTCTCAACATCCACGAAGGCTAACCCGGATCCGGTGGTTGGGATCGACTTCATTCGACGGATTCGGCCGCTGACGCAAAAACCGATCGTGGCCATCGGTGGAATCACGTTGGAACGAGCTGCGGATGTCATCAAAGCGGGAGCCGATTCGATTGCGGTGATTAGCGATATTCTACTTGCGCCCGATCCGGGCAAGCGCGCGCGTCAATACATCGATCTCCTGGAAGCCGCGAATCATGCGGCTGCGGGCTGAGGAAACTGGCGAATGGCAGAGGCCGCACATCCCATTCCTCAAAGCAGCGCAAAGAGCGAGCATGGTTTTGTGCGTGCCATCGGGCTGTTCGATGGCACGATGATTGTCGTTGGCTCGATGATTGGGTCGGGCATCTTTATTGTCGCGGCGGACATTTCGCGACAGACGGGATCGCCAGGCGGCCTGCTTCTCACCTGGATTCTCACCGGCCTGCTGACGATCTCAGCAGCGCTTTCCTACGGCGAGTTGGCCGCGCTTTTTCCTCATGCCGGAGGCCAATACGTTTACTTGCGTGAAGCCTATTCGCCCCTTTGGGGTTTTCTCTACGGCTGGACGCTGTTTCTGGTCATCCAGACGGGCACCATCGCAGCTGTGGCGGTCGGTTTTGCGAAATACCTTGGCGTCCTGCTTCCTTCCATTTCTCCGCAGACCTGGATTGTGCCGCCCATCGCGCTCCCTTTAAAATTTGCCATCAGCCTGTCCGTCCAGCAGCTCGTCGCCGTGCTGATGATTATTTTCCTCACCTTCCTGAATACGCTTGGAGTCCGGCTTGGCAAACTGATCCAAAATATTTTCACCAGCGTCAAAACGCTCTCGCTCATTGGCCTGATCTTCCTGGGCATCTTTGTGGGCAGGAATGCCGGAGCGATTACCGAGAACTTCGGTCATTTCTGGGAAGTTCGCAACGCGCAGCCCATCGAGCCGGGGGCCAATTTCCTTAAGAGCATTGTGCCGACGATCACCGCCGCTGGCGGAGCATTTGGCTTGTTCGTCGCTTTCGGCGTCGCGCAGGTTGGCTCGCTCTTTTCCGCCGACGCCTGGAACAACATCGGCTTCACCGCCGCGGAAGTGAAAAACCCCAAGCGCGACGTCGCTCTCTCGATGGTGTTTGGCACCACGATCGTCATCACCCTCTATTGTCTTGCGAATCTCGCGTACCTTTTCACTCTGCCCCTCGTGCAAATTCAAACCGCTCCGGATGGCCGCGTCGCGACCGCTGCGCTGAGCGCAATCTTTGGCTCCGGCGGCGCAACGATTATGGCCGGCGCCATCATTATTTCCACATTTGGTTGCGATAACGGCTTGATTCTTGCCGGAGCGCGCGTTTCCTACGCCATGGCCAAGGATGGTTTATTTTTCAAGACCACGGGCAAGCTGAACAAGAAAGGAGTCCCGGCAAGGGCGCTGCTCTTCCAGGGAATTTGGATAGTCCTGCTTCTGCTGATGCGCAGACGGCACGTGGATGCTGCAGGGACGATAACCTATGGTGATGTCTACAACGATCTGCTCGATTACGTCGTTTTTTCCGTCCTGCTGTTTTATGTGCTGACTATTGCCGGAGTCTTTAAATTGCGAACGAAGAGGCCCGGCGCGGAGCGACCCTACAAAGCGTTTGGCTATCCGTTTGTCCCTTTGCTCTACATCGTTGCAGCCGCGGCGATTATGTTTGTCCTGCTGCTTTACAAGACGCAGACAACCTGGCCGGGCTTGGTGATCGTGTTGTTGGGCGTGCCGGTCTATGTCCTTTGGGCACGCAGCGCGAAGGTAACTCGAAGCGCATCCTAGGTATTTGTAGGTTGGAGCGCGGCATTTTGCGCCCCTACAATGGTAGATACAGGCCAAATTGGCGGTGGGATGAGGTACTTTGGGGGAAGATCCCCGTAAAGGAGGAGTTGCATGGGCAACCCCTTGTTTGCAACGAAATCGCTCGACACGCTGATGAAAGAGGCCGAAGAGACAGGCGAACACAGTCTCAAGCGAGCTCTCGGTCCCGTAAACCTAGTTACGCTCGGAATTGGGGCCATTATCGGAGCCGGCATCTTTGTGCTGACGGGATCGGCGGCGGCGCTATATGCTGGCCCCGCGATCATGCTTTCGTACGTGCTCGCGGGAGTGGGCTGCGCGTTCGCCGGCCTCTGTTACGCCGAGTTCGCGTCGCTGATTCCCATCGCCGGCTCTGCTTACACCTACGGCTATGCAACACTCGGCGAGATTATTGCTTGGATCATCGGCTGGGATCTGATTCTGGAGTACGCTTTCGGCGCAGCCACGGTCGCCAGCGGTTGGAGCAGCACGCTGGTCGCTTTCCTGCAAGACTATGGCATCAACCTGCCGCCACAGATCTGCGACGTGCCGGGAGCCCAGTGGGTTTTTTACGATGGGCGATGGGCCCCGCTGACTACTCTCAACCTCAGCGCCTCGCAGCTCACCGGGTTGCCTCAGGCGACAGCCAGGTTCAATCTAATCGCGTTTCTTGCCATTCTCGCTATCACGACAATTCTGATCGTCGGAATTAAGGAATCAGCTAACTTCAATACCGCTATCGTTTTTGTCAAACTTACAGCGGTTCTAACGTTTATCGCCGTGGCGGCGCCGTTTGTGTTCAAGCACCCGCAGATTGCCCACGCGAATTGGGGCGTGTTCCTGCCCCAGAATACCGGAACCTTTGGCTTCTATGGATGGTCTGGCGTTCTGCGGGGGGCCGGCGTGGTGTTTTTCGCCTACATCGGGTTCGATGCCGTCTCGACGGCGGCGCAGGAGGCACGCAAACCGCAGAAAGACATGCCGATCGGCATCCTGGGTTCACTCGCCGTTTGCACAATTCTGTATTTCGTCGTTTCAGGGCTGTTGACGGCCACAGTGCACTACTCACGGTTGAACATCGGTGCTCCGGTCTCGCTGGCAATCCGCGAGACCGGGGTCAAGTGGGGCAGCTACATTGTCAATGCCGGCGCCCTCGCGGGTCTGAGTACGGTCATGCTAGTCATGTTGCTCGGCCAATCGCGTGTCTTCTATTCGATGGCGCATGACGGTTTGCTATGGAAGTGGGCAGGTGAGATTCATCCACGCTTCCGTACCCCGTACAAGTCGACAGCCATAGTCGGCCTGTGCGTTGCGACTTTGGGGGCGCTGGTGCCGATCGGCAATCTTAGTCAGCTCGTTAGCATCGGGACGCTTCTTGCCTTCGTAATCGTTTGCACGGGAGTGTGGATCTTGCGTGTGCGGCGGCCGGACCTGGAGCGCCCGTTCAAGACGCCATGGGTCCCGTTTGTTCCGCTCATGGGCATTATCGTATCACTCGGGCTGATGGCCGGCCTAAACGGCTTAACGTGGGTGCGACTAATCGTCTGGCTGATCATCGGCATGGTCATCTATTTCACCTACAGCGTGAAGCACAGTCGCGTGCGCAATTCGTTAAAATAGTCTTCGAAGGGCTGGGCGCTAGGCCCCGATTCCTCCGCCCCCTTTGACCTCCGCGCTCGAGAGAACTTCAGGTAAAATGTCGTTTTCGTTCATGGTTCGATGACACCCTTCCGCGCCAGCCTCAAAGAAATCTGGCATAGCCTTTCGTGGCTCGATGTCGTTTCTACGGTAGCTACCGCCGCCGGATTGATTCTTGCCTTTCTCAACGCCTCCGGGGGCCTGTTCAGTTTCTTGAAGTATCTGGCTGTCCTGGCCGGCATATATCTCTTCATCCGCTTCCTCGGTTGGTGGAGGAATCGCCTGCTCTGGAGTCTGCGCAACCGCTTGATTGTTGGCTACCTGTTTATCGCGCTCGTCCCGATTCTGTTGATAGTAACGCTCGTTTTTCTTGTGGGTCGCATTCTTTATTCGCAGCTTGGCGCTTACCTCCTGTATGAGGATATTCATCGCCGAGTGGAAATGATCGCGGATATTTCGGCACATATTGCCATAGCGCATCAAACGCTCCCCGCCGCGATCACGCAAGGAGAATCGGAACGCATCCTGGCGGCACAGTCCCACGCGGTTCATGATAGCGAGCTTCCCGGGCTAACGATTGTTTTTTCGAGCGACCCGACCCTACTTCGAAAAGCAACACCTTCGGGAAAGAGATCTTTCGCAGGTCTCCTGCAGGAGGGTGATTCGCTCTCACTCATCAGTCTGCGAGCGATTCCGGATCGCAAGGGGGAGCGCATCGTCGCACTTCGCGTGCCGGTGACGCAAGATTTTCTGGCTACCGTCGCGCCCGACCTCGGCGCCATTCAGTTGAATCTCATGGAGCGATACACAGGGGGCGGGCAGGAGGGAGTCATCTACTCGTCAGGCGGCACACAGTACAAAGTGGCCGGGCGCATCGTGGCGCGCAACCGCATGCTGCAAAGTGCCATGTTTTGGATAGATACGCCGGTGAACGGAGTGTCCAGGCTCGATTCTGCTTATGTTGCGCGTGATGGGAAGGTGGAGTTGCTCCGGCCGGTGCTGGCGGTGTTCAATGCGCGGCCTTCGCACTTGAACGGCAGGATTTTTACATCGCTCGGTGAGCTTCGTGGTTCTTATCTCATCTATTTCATTCTTGTCCGAATTGTATTCCTTCTCATTGAAGCCGCGGCGTTCGCGACCGGATTTGTCCTCACGCGCCGGATTACCCGGGCGGTCGCCGATCTTTACCGCGGGACCCGGTATGTACAAGCCGGAGATTTTTCTCATCGTGTGCAGATCCAGCACCGAGATCAGCTGGGTGAGCTGGGCGAATCCTTTAATCAGATGACGGGTTCGATCAGCGGTCTTATAGAAGAACAAAACAAGCGCCAACGCCTGGAGAACGAGATTTCCATCGCCCGTGAAGTCCAGAATCAGCTCTTTCCCCGTACCTTGCCATCTGTCCCCGGAGTTGAAATCGAGGCCATCTGCAAGGCCGCGCGTTCAGTCAGCGGTGACTATTATGACTTCATTCAGCTTAGTCCGACTCATGTTGCCCTGGCCATCGCCGATATTTCGGGGAAGGGAATTTCCGCTGCCCTTCTGATGGCCAGTCTTCAAGCGGCGCTGCGCAGCCAGTTGCTTACGGAGGGCAGCGACCGCTTGAGTACTGCGGAACTCGTGGCCCGTCTGAATAAGCATCTGGTCCGCAACACGGGCGACGACCGCTTCGCGACCTTCTTTATCGCTGTCTACGACAGCGTCACCCGAACGGTGCGATATACGAACGCAGGTCACTTGCCCGCGTTTCTCATTTGTCATGGATCGTCGAAGCTCCTGGAAGAGGGCGGCATGGTTCTTGGGGTTCTCGATGATTACGTTTATGAGGAGGGCTCCCTGGAGATCGGACCCGATGCTCTGGTGATTGGCTACAGTGACGGATTGGTTGAGCCGGAGAATGTTTACGGCGAGGAATTTGGGATTCGCCGGTTGAAGGAAGCTGCGATTCGTTTGCAGGGAGCCGCGCCGCTTATGGTCGCAGAGTCGCTTATGGCAGCGGCGGAGGAGTGGGCGGGGACTCCTGAGCAGATGGATGACATGACGGTCATTGTCGCGCGGCTTCGGTAGTACCTCTGGTGCGGCTGGGCTATACTGAAAATCTTTTCAAGAGATTTTACTGGGGAGAAGAATGTCGCTTCGCAATCGGGTGGCGCTGGTGACGGGTGGGAGCAGGGGGATTGGCCGGGGGCTTGCGTTGCGGCTGGCGCAGGATGGCGCGCGCATTGCCATTGCCTATCGCTCCAACAAAGTCGCGGCCCGACAGACGCTGCGTCAGTTGCAGGCGAATGGCGCGGATTGCGTCGCGGTCGAGACGGACATTACGGATGCCGGACGCTGCGATCAGTTGACTAAAACAGTTGTCGACCGCTTCGGGCGAGTCGATATCATCGTCAACAATGTGGGAGATTTTCGCTGGGGTACGCTCGCGGAGTCCTCGCTGCAAGACTGGCAGAGCATTTTCACCTCGAATCTTCTCACCGTTTTGTATATGTGCCGGGCCGTGCTGCCGCACATGCGCAAAACACGCTGGGGCCGGATCATCAATTTGGGCGCCGTTGGCGCGGAGCGGGCGTTCGGCCAGGCGAAAATTTCCGCTTACGCCGCGGCGAAGGCTGCTGTCGTCGCGTTATCCCGCTCGTTAGCGCTGGAGGAGGCCAAGAACGGGATCACCGTAAATGTCGTAAATCCTTCCAGCATTGACGAGAATGACCTGACTGTGGAAGAAGCACGGCGGATTCGCGACGCGCGTTTTCCGATTGGGCGCCCCCCTACGGTCGAAGACGTTGCCGCTACCGTGGCGTTTTTCGCCTCCGAAGAAGCCGAATACGTGACCGGGCAGGTTATGAATGTCAGCGGCGGCTGGATGCTCTGATGACGTCATGAGCCTCTCATGAAAGCTCTCACCGCTGCCGAAATGCGCGAGGTGGACCGCCTTACTACTGAACGCTGCGGCATTCCCAGTCTTCAATTGATGGAGAATGCTGGAACGAATGTGTTCGATTTCCTTCGCTCCGCATACGGTGACGTTGCAACGAGTCACGCCGCGGTTCTCTGTGGCAAAGGCAACAATGGCGGCGATGGTTTTGTCGTTGCTCGGTTCCTTCAGGAGACGGGCCTAAAGCCCGGCGTCTATCTTTTTGCCGAGGCTGGTACTCTCCGCGGGGATGCCGCTAAGAATTTTCTGCGTCTCAAGGATTCGGGCGCAGCTATACAAACCATCGGCGGCCCCGCCGATTGGGAAACAGCACGAGGTCAGGTGGCGAAATCGCACGTGATTGTCGATGCCCTGCTCGGAACGGGTCTGAAAGGCAAGGTCGAAGGAACCCTTGCTTCGGTGATCGAAGACCTCAACAAGATTTCCCGCGGTGCGACGTCAATCCATCCCCAGTCGATTCTCGCTTTAGATATCCCTTCGGGACTGCCCTCCGATGGCGAGGACGCTCAGGGGTCCGTTGTGCGCGCCCACGCCACGGTGACGTTCACCGCTCCCAAGATCGGCCAGCTTGTTTCCAAGGAAGCCGCATGCTGTGGAAGACTCCTGGTGCGGCAGATCGGCTCGCCTCGCGAACTGATTGAGGGAATTGGCAAGGGAAACGTGAGGTGGCTCGAGCCGGAAGAATTTCGGGATCTACCCTTGGTGCGGAGAATCGATTCCCACAAGGGGAGTTATGGACATGTCCTCCTCGTTGCGGGGTCAATGGGGAAGTCCGGCGCAGCCATTCTGGCGGGACGCGGCGCGCTTCGCGCCGGGGCTGGACTGGTCACAATCGCGACGCCAGACAGCGTGCTCCCTATCGTCGCGTCTGGACAGCCCGAAATCATGACGGTGCCGCTTATCTCCACCAAGTTGGGCACAGTTTCCGCCTCGAATCTGAAGGGCCATCGGTTTCGCGAGCTTTGGAAAGGCAAGACGCTTCTGGCGGTCGGCCCTGGGCTTGGAACGGATAAAGAAACACAGAAGTACGTCACATCGGTCGTTCAGCAATCCGGTCTCCCGGTCATCCTCGATGCGGATGGATTAAACGCCTTTGCCGGCCGCGCCTCGCACTTGGCCAAGAGGAAGACGCGGTATCTGGCAATAACCCCGCATCCCGGCGAGATGGCACGCCTTTGCGGCATTTCAACTGAAAAAGTGCAAGCCGACCGTTTGGGGGTCGCGTTGAAAGCAGCCGCTGACTGGAAAGCCCATGTAATCCTCAAGGGGTTCCATACAATTCTGGCCTGTCCCGATGGGCGCGCCTTCGTGAACACGACAGGCAACCCCGGAATGGCCAAAGGTGGGTCAGGAGATGTTTTAACTGGCATCCTGGCCGGAATGGCCTCGCAGTTCGGCGTGGCGCATTGGGAGCGCTCGTTGGCCCTTGGAGTTTACCTGCATGGCCGGGCGGCCGATGAAGCTTCGACCGAAAAGGAAGAGGCATCCCTCCTGGCGGGAGAGATTGCCGAGGCCTTTCCCGGCACTTACCGCCGCTTTATCAAGGAGTTACGGCAGAGTGCCTGAAGAGGTCATCACTCATTCGGCCGAAGAGACCACGAACTGGGGCAGGCAATTCGCCAAGCGTGTGAAGGCTCCCGTCTTGGTACTTCTCACTGGCGATCTGGGGACGGGCAAAACGACGCTTACCAAAGGCATCGTTGCCGGCCTGGGCGCCGCACGCGAAGACGACGTTACCAGCCCCACCTTCACCCTCGTTCACATTTACGGGAAGAAACCTAAGGTTTACCACGCCGATTTATACCGCATTGAGAATTTTCACGATTTTGAGACCCTCGGTATGGAGGATATGTTCACCTCTCCCTCCGTCGCTATTCTGGAGTGGTCGGAAAGGTTTCCTCTGCGGGCTCCCTGGCCGCAGCTTCGCGTCCGGCTTGAGCATCTCGGGGGCGATGCCCGCCGCATCACCGTCTTGTAAGGTCCGACAAGCCCCTCCTGCAGGCTCTCCCCTTACTCTCTCGTTACGGACCCCATCCGGATTCCTTGCCCGGCCCTATTGCCGCTGCTAACGTAAAAAGAGCCCTTCTGGCAAAGTTCATGGCCAACGAATCCTCATCACCCAGCGCAACCGAAGCGGCCCGGATCGAACTCAACAGCTACGACGTCACCGTCCCCATGGGATCGCTGGCGATCGGCGTGGATAATATCCATCACGACGTCTTCCTGAGTCCCAGATTCGTCCAGGTCGCCCGCGATTATCTTTTCGACCTCATTCGCCAGCACACCAGCAGGACCTACTTTTCCGGCATAGATCTTCGCGCGACCCGCGGGCCCGATCACGGCGGCTTCCGGAAGCTGCTTACTGAGCTTCTGCAGAGTTCTCTGACGCAGGCCAAATATCACAAGAACATCGAGATGGACCTGCTCTTTCGGCTGGGCCTGCTGAAGTTTCTTACTTCGGAGATGGCCAATCAATTTGCCAACTTGATTCACGAAGGCAAGGAATGGATCCGGCAGCGGGGCGAACATTTCGAACGCAGCCAGCAGGCGCACGTCATCAAGGCGCGGCTGTCGGAATTGCAGTCCGGGCGGCGTGCCGTCATCCGCCGTGTGGGCCAACAGGTGGCGCAGATTGTCGCGGACGTCGAGGACAACATTATTTCGAAGACTCGGCGCGCACTCTTTGGAGAAGACTTCGCGGCATTTTACGAACTTTGCAAAAATCGCATTATTTTCCTCGACGGTGGAAAGGACGACGTCTACTTTCTCGAGCACTATGTCCTGCTTGGGAATTACGTTCGCGACCCGGATCGCTTTGAGGCCATGGACGCGCTCTTTCAGGATTTCCTCCGCGAAGCGGGCATTACCGTCAACCAGGAACCCGCCCATACGGAGGCAATCCAGGCGCACACCGCGCTGTTGGAATCCGCGCAGACGATTCGCAATGAAATCGCGGGCCTTGAAGAGCAGCTTGAAAATACGCGGAAACGTCTCGAACGAGGCGGTGGATTCTTCAACAAACTTCTGAGTTCGGATGCCCCGGCTGATCTGAAAGCCTCCCTGAATGACATCGAAGTCCGCGTGAAGCATC
This sequence comes from Acidobacteriota bacterium, assembly GCA_003224075.1. Taxonomy (GTDB): domain Bacteria; phylum Acidobacteriota; class Terriglobia; order Acidiferrales; family UBA7541; genus Acidiferrum. Next base: position 2,316 of record QHYF01000012.1, on the reverse strand, counting down.
AGGAGTACAAACTGGAGGAAATAGGGCCGCTAATTGACGCCACCAGGCAGAAACTCGATTTTCACATCAAGGATCACGCTGGGAAGCTGGGTGAATACCTCAACGAGCCGGAGAATGCGGCGCGCCTGTTCGACGCGGGTTCTGCCGCCGGGGCGGAAGCGCCTCTTCGCGCCCGGCTGCTGTTGCGCTTACTTGACCGCCTCGAGCAAGAGGAAGTCCTGTACCACGTTCTCGCCAGCTATGAAATCCGCCCGATCGCCGCCGATTACTGTCCGCCCGTCCACTTGCAGCAACTCCGCAAGGCGCTGGTCTCGAAAGAAGAGCTGAAGCGCGTCGAGCAGGTGGTCAAGCAGGTGCCCGCGAAGCAGTTGTCGATCAAGGCCATCGAGGAACTCTCGAGAAAGATCCGGCGCTACTCCCGCGAGGAGATGCAGGCGCTCGTGCTTCGCTTCGCCACGGACTTCCTGCATCTGCGGCGCGATCTCCATGATGCCGATCACCTGACCACCTGCATGGAGCGCATCAACCTAGTCACCACCGAAAAAGCGCGCGAACTCTCCCGGATGAATAACCGTTTGTACGAATGCGTGCTTCTCGACGAAGCCAGGCCGGAGCAGGACAATGTCATATCGCATGTGATCATCAAAGCCGATGTGCGCGGTTCCACAAAGATGACGCAGGACCTGTTGTCGCGCGGGCTGAGCCCGGCTTCGCACTTCAGCTTGAATTTGCACGAGCCCGTTAAAAAGCTCCTGGACCGCTTTTCGGCGAAGAAAGTGTTTATCGAGGGCGACGCGATCATCCTCGCGATTTTCGAAACGGAGGCCACGCTGACGTATGCGCGCTCCGTGGCCAAGGCCTGCGCCCTTTCGCGCCAGATTCTGGCCGTCTGCAATTCCTACAATGAGAGCGCCTCGACAAGTGATCTCCCGGCTCTGGAACTCGGCCTGGGCGTTGCCTATCAAGGCTCCGCGCCGACCTACTGGACCGACGGCGATTCGCGCATCATGATCTCGAAAGCGCTGAATCTCTCCGACCGCCTTTCCGGCTGCGCTAAGCTCGCCAAGCGCATGCTCGCCAGACAGAAATCTCACTTTTCGGTCTTTCAATTCCTGAATGTCATGGAAGGCGCGTCGGCGGAAGAGTTGGACGAATTCCTCGTCCGTTACAACATGAACGGAATCGAACTCAACGAGGAAGGCTTCCAAAAGCTTTCGGAGGAAATTTCTCTTGACTCCATCGAGACCAAGGTCGATATGCCCTGGGGAAAAGAGAAGGTCACTCTCTATTACGGCGAGGTTCCCCTCGGCGAATCCATAGAACTCCTGGTATTGCGCAAGGGCCTGGCGCGGCAATTGCTCCCTGACGGAAAAATCGGCGGCGCCTCCTCGCATGCTTACTACGAAGTTTGCACCAGCCCGGCCCTCTACGATCTCGTTGCTGCATTAATCCGGACCAATCAAACTGCCGCCGTGGTTTCTCAGCGCGTCTAACCTCTCCTTCACGCTGCGTACCGAAATTCAAGGTTCGTGGTCGCCGCAGTCACAAGCAGAGCTTTCCACGAGTAACCAGCATGCCTCGACCCTGTCGAGCTCACGGGGCACTCGACGGTCCAGCGTGGAGATCCAAGCTATACTGCTCGCGGAGGCGAAAGGGGCCCGGTGGTCCTCGCGGTCTTCAAAGCCGTTGTCTCGCTCCTTCGCGGCGCGAGAGGTGGGTTCGACTCCCACACGCTTCCGCCACGACTCATTAATTTACAGATAGCAAACACCAAGCGTGTAACATTTTTCTCCCCCCGTTACGTCTAATGTTTTACCTGCCCTTGTAGCGTGCAAGCTCGAGCGCTAGACGTAGAGATTTGCCCCCAGCAGGACTGAGAGCCCAGCAGGACTGAGAGAATGTGGAGGAGTGAGGAATCCCAGATGGGAATTCGGAAGCCTGTGAATCGAGAACTGAGTGCGATTGCCGTGATTTGCCTGGGCTTATTCGCAGGGAATAGGGGCTTTGCCCAGGCTGCTCAGCCTCAGGCCGGGCAGCAGCCCTCCGCCCAGACGGCCGCCGCGCGCCCTGTGGGAACTATCAAGTCGATTTCAGGGAATACCATTACGTTGACAAACGATGCGGGTGTTGACGTGACCGTTCTGGTTCAAGACGCTGCCAAACTCCTTCGAATCGCGCCCGGACAAAAAGATTTGAAGGACGCCGCGCCTATCCAGTTGCAAGACCTCCAACCTGGCGACCGCGTTCTCGTGCGCGGTAAGCTTGCCGAGGATGGAAAGTCAGTTCTTGCCATGTCAGTGGTTGCCATGAAGAAAG
>QHYF01000176.1 GCA_003224075.1 Acidobacteriota bacterium | reverse complement strand
CCGGTCGGGTTAATGTGATACTTCGTTTTCGCATCCAACATCGAGGCAGGAATAATCGGTTTAATCACGTGCTCCGCGACGGCGTCCCGGAGATCCGCGTTTGAAACCTTGTCGCTGTGCTGCGTGGAAATCACCACGCAATCGACACGCGCTGGCCGCCCGTCGCGGTATTCGATCGTGACCTGCGACTTTCCATCGGGCCGAAGAAATTCAACTTTATTGGCTTTGCGAATTTCGGAGAGGCGCTGCGTGAGGCGGTGGGCAAGCTGGATGGGCATTGGCATCAGTTCTTCTGTCTCATCGCAGGCAAACCCAAACATCAGGCCTTGGTCGCCAGCTCCGCCGGTATCTACGCCCATGGCAATATCCGGCGATTGCCGCTTCACGGAGCACAGGACCGCGCAAGTATCGCAGTCGTAGCCGTACTTCGCGCGATCATAGCCGACACCGCGAATCGTGCTGCGAACCATCTGGTCATAATCCACGTGCGCGCTGGTGGTAATTTCACCGGCGACGACCGCCATGCCCGTCGTAACCAGCGTTTCACAGGCAACGCGGCCTTTGGGGTCTTGCCTCATGACCTCGTCAAGAACGGCGTCAGAAATCTGGTCGGCAATTTTGTCCGGATGCCCCTCGGTCACCGATTCCGACGTAAATAGAAAATTGCGTAAGGCTTCGCTCAAAACCAATTCTCCTTCGTATGTTGCGGAGGCGTGAACCGCCGCGGATTCCAAGATCAGGTAGATGGTTCGTTAAACCTTATAAAATTACCATCCGCGGGGATAAGAATCAACGTATTGATTCCAAATCGTTTAGAAGTGTGGTAATCGGTCGGAATCGCACCCCGAACGGCATCCTGGCGCATTGGGCGGACACGGACTAGGCGGCATCTGCATCGTTATCCGGTTCGACGTCGAGCCTCCCCTTCGTCTTTTTGGCCATCAGGTACGACCGGATGAAGGGGTCCAGGTCGCCGTCCAGCACGCGGTCGACATCGCCGACCTCAAACTTCGTCCGGTGATCTTTGATCAACCGATAAGGCTGCATCACGTATGAGCGGATCTGGCTGCCAAACGAGATGTCCAGCTTGCTCTCATCGAGCTTGTCGGTTTCCGCCTGGCGCTTCTGGATTTCGAGATCATATAGCCGCGAGCGTAGCATCTTCATCGCCAGTTCGCGATTTTTGTGCTGGCTGCGCTCGGCCTGGCAACCAACTACGATCCCCGTCGGCAGGTGTGTAATCCGCACTGCGGTCTCTACCTTGTTGACGTTTTGTCCGCCTTTGCCGCCCGACCGGAACGTGTCAACCTTCAGGTCTTCCGGACGAATGTTGATCTCGATGCGGTCGTCGATCTCCGGAATCACGAAGACCGATGCAAACGAAGTGTGCCGCCGCGCATTCTGGTCGAACGGCGAGATTCGGACTAGACGATGAACTCCCGTTTCCCCCGCGAGAAGTCCGAGTGCATTTTCGCCAGAGAATTGTACCGTCGCCGACTTGATCCCCGCTTCTTCTCCGGACGTCTCGTCCAGCACCGAAGCGCTCATTCCTTTGCGCTCCGCCCATCGCAAATACATGCGAAGAAGAATGGACGCCCAATCCTGCGATTCCGTCCCGCCCGCGCCGGGTTTGATGGTCATGATGGCGTTGAGATGGTCGTTCTCGCCGGAGAGCAGCGTCTTCGTTTCGAGTTCGGAGACAAAGCTATCCGCTGCGGCGAGTTCCTGATCCAGCTCTTTCAGCAGATCGTTTCTCTGTTCCGCGTTGGTCTCTTCCTGCGCAAGATGGATGTACGTGTCGATGTCTCCAGAGATCGAATTGAGCCTTTGATCTGCCGCGATCTGCTCTTCAGCGCGCTTCCGTTCCCGGAGTACGCCCTGCGCGGTTTCCTGATTGTTCCAGAAATTGGGTTCGGCCACGCGCGCTTCCAGGCCTTTCAGGCGCCCGCGGTACTGCGGCGCGTCAAAGATAACTCCGCACGAGCGTGATGCGCTGTTTGAGTCCTTCGTAGCGGTATTGGAGGTCTTCGAGGATCATGTCTTGTCAGAAAAAGCGCCCGGCCGAATGAGGGCGCTACTTCGCCTTTCGAAAAGTAGTCCCAACTAGAATAACGGAAACCAGCGCGCAGAGCCAGGCGAACCAGTCTCCGAAGCGAGTATAAATCGTCTTGTCCGTTCGAAAATCATAAGGAAGTTCGGCGGCGGCGCGCACATCGGGCGGGAGCGGCTCGAAGACGCGGCCGTAGGGATCGACCGAAACGGTATACCCATTATTCGTCGAGCGGACGATCCACCGCCGCGCACGCGAGCCATGTGCAGGTGCTGCTCGGGGGCGGCGGACCGCCCAAACCATCCATCATTCGAAATGTTGATGAAGAGCTGCGCGCCGTTTTCGGCGAACTTTCGCACTTCGCCGGGATAGATCGCCTCGTAGCAGATGAAAACGCCAAACGTGTTCCCGCCCGGCAGCCGCCCCACGACATACTTAATTCCTTTGTGAAAGCCGCCCACTTCTTCGGACACGCTGGTCACCACTTGGTGAATCAGCGGGAACGGCTCATATTCGCCGAACGGCACGAGATGAACTTTGTCGTACACGAAAACGCGCTGCCCTTGCGCATCAAATAGCAGCGCGCTGTTGTAGGGCATGAGTCGTCCAGGCGGGGCAGCGTCTGATGGGTCCACGGGAGGCTTCCATTCGATTGCTCCTGCAAGAAACGGATGCCCGAACTGAATCGCGAGCGTGGAAGCAATCTTCGCGAATTGCGAATCTTGGAACGAGAATGGCGCGGGCGCTTCGGGCCAAACCAGGAGGTCCGGCTTTTGCGATGCAGGAGCAAGGCTGATCCGCCCGATTTCCGCGAGGTCGGCGGCGTGCGTCTGAAACCAATCCAAAGGGTAGGAAGAGGACTCCGGGAAATTGAGCTGAACGGCGCGGGCATAATGGTGGGCTTGCGGCAGAGGCACCAAGCGCGGGCCAATGAACAAAACCATCAAGAGAGTTGCCGTGGCGGCGGCCGCGAGTGTAAAACGTCTCCTAAACTCCAGCATGTTCGACGCACCCGTCCAAGCAAGTAGCGCATTGAAACTCGCCACGAGGAACGATAGGCCGTAGATTCCCGTGATTGTAGTGACCTGAAGGAGACCCAGATTGGCCGATGCCGGATAGCCGAGCAAATTCCAGGGGAAGCTAATCTCCGGCAAATGGGCGCGAACGAATTCAAATGTAACCCAAATGAAAGGTGCTCCCAAACACGCCAGCTGGATACTTCGGCCGGTCAATCGGTGCACGGCCCATGAGAATGTACCGGTGAGAACGCCCCAGGCCATCGCAATCAAAAGCAAAACCCCCCATCCGCCGGCCACCGAGAGCCCGCCATGAATCGTCAGAACCGTCGAAATCCACGGCACAGAAGTAAGGACAAAGAGCAGCCCGTGAAGGAATCCGCATGCGAATGCCACACGTGGCCGCGCGCCGAACAGCGCAAAGAGCAGAATCCCTACGCAAATCCACGAATAGATTCTCAGATAGAGACCGGCGTAGGAGATTGAAAGCGCGGCGCCAGATACCGCGCCAATCAAAAGACGCAAACCCGCTGGCGTTTCCGTGCCGGCTTGCGGGTGAAGGTAGGTGAGCCAGCTGCCCACGGGCATCAGTGTTTCACGATGGCTTTGAAGCCCGCGCCCTCGAGACCTTTCCTGGCAGCCTCGGCGGCCTTCTGATCAGAATAGGGGCCAACCTGCACGCGGTAATATTTGTCTGTCTGTGGAGAAACAACAAACGCGGGGAATTTTCTCTTCTGCAATCGCGTCGCGAGTTCCAGAGCATCTGCTTCTCTCGTCAGCGCGGCAACTTGCAATGTGTACGCACCTCCCGGAATGAGGGGGGCGTTCAGGGATTTCGACGAGCCGCTGAATGTTTTGGGAGGCGCAGGGGTCCGTACGAGCACGGGTGCGCTCTTGTGTGCGCTATTTTCGCCTGCGTGATAGAACTCCCAGTCCGAATTCGGCGGGGCCGCCGTGTCCGTCGGCGGCTCGGTAGGAGCGCTATTGTTCGTTCGTTTCGGAACCACATCCGGCTTGGGAGAAATGGGAGGCTGCGGCTTCCCGCGAAGGTCCGTCGCCGCTCGTACCTGACCGTCATACTGGTTGCGTCCCATGACGTAACCCAGCGTGAAGAACACCCCAGAAAATAGCATCATCAGCATGAAAAGGCCGATAACATGTCGGCCTTCGAGCACGCGCTCTCCCGCGCCACCTCGTTTTCCTCCCGAAGCCATTCTTACTTCTGCGGACCTCCCATGGCCTGTACCCACTTGTTAATGATATCGATGGGCAGGGGAAACACAATCGTTGTGTTCTTCTCGACACCTATCTCCGTCAGGGTTTGCAGGTAGCGGAGCTGGATCGCCGAAGACTGCGTCTCGAGAACTTTCGCGGCATCCGCAAGTTTCTGGGAAGCTTCAAACTCACCCTCCGCGTGAATGATCTTCGCTCGGCGCTCGCGCTCAGCTTCCGCCTGTTTTGCAATGGCGCGCTGCATCTGCTCGGGAATGTCGACTTGCTTCACCTCTACTTTGGAAACCTTAATGCCCCAAGGCTCCGTGTCTGTGTCGAGTATGATCTGGAGCTTGGCGTTGACCTTATCGCGCTGCGAGAGTATTTCATCAAGCTCGAATTGGCCGACCACGCTTCGAATCGTCGTCTGCGCGAGCTGCGAAGTCGCATAAGTGTAGTTTTGCACCTGCGAAAGCGCCTGATTAGCGTCGACGACCCGGAAATAGCAGACGGCGTTCACTTTCACCGAAACGTTGTCGCGTGTGATGATGTCCTGCGGCGGGACGTCCAGCGTTTCAATTCGCAGGCTGATGCGGTACAGTGTCTCGATCGGCCAGAAAACCAGCCGCAGGCCTGCGCTCTTCGCTACCGGGATCAGCCGTCCGAGCCGAAGCACCACTCCTCGTTCCCACTCTTTGATGATGTACAACGAATTCCAGAACCAGATCAATCCGAGCCCCACGATCAGCACGATCCCGAGCAAACTGATCTCCATGTTTTCCTCCTGAGCACAGAACCGTTTATCTTGCGGCCGTGACAGCCGCTTCCACCGGCTCAACGTACAGCTTTAGCCCTTCGACCCGCAAAATCCGCACGGACTTTCCTTCTTGCACCGGCTGCGAAGATTCCGCCCGCCAAAGCTCGCCGTGCACGCGAACCATTCCCTCTGTCCCTGTCTGCAAAGAGGAAACCACGAGAGCCTGTGCTCCGATCAGCTCTTCCCTTCCCGTCGCGGTCTTCCACTTCCGCGAACGCAGCACCAGCCGCATTAGAAACACGGCAAGCACCGCGAACGGCACCGTCGCCGCCAGCGCCACGCCAACGCTCACCCCGCCGGGCGTGAGCGGTGAGCGGATGAGAAAGATGGCGCCCAGAAACATCGAAGCAACTCCCCCGGCGGCCAATACCCCGTGACTAGGCGCTTTCGCCTCTAGGATGAAAAACGCCAGGGCCAGCGCAATTAGGAACAAGCCCGCAAGATTCACAGGCAGAAAATGCATTGCATACAAAGCTAGAATCAGGCAGATACCGCCGATGACACCGGGCGCGATCACCCCCGGATGCGTAAATTCAGTGTAGAGTCCGAGGACACCCAGAATGAGCAGCACAAAGAAAACATCGGGCTCGACGATTCGCGCCAGAAACTTCTGCCGCGCAGAAAGCTCAAATGGCGCACGAACTGGATTCTTCAGCGACAGTGTTACTTGCGTGCCGTCAAAGCGGTTGATCGTTCGACCGTCCAGTTGCCGCAACAAATCCTCCGGCGAACTCACAATCAAATCAATCATCTTCCCGTCGAGCGCTTCTTTTTCCGTGAACGCTTTGGACTCCGTGATCGCCTTTTCTGCAAGCGCCGGGTTGCGTCCGCGTCTCTCCGTGAAGCTGCGCAAAAATGCCATTGCGTCCTGGTTGATCTTCTTCCGCAACACTTCATCAATCTGCGGGACGTATCCCCCAATCGCGAGAACTGGCGACGCCGCTCCGGTGTGTGTGCCCGGCGCCATCGCCGCAATGTCTGCCGAGAGCAGGATATAAAACCCTGCGGAAGCTCCTCGCGCCCCCGTCGGCGACACGTAGACGGCCACGGGGACCCGCGAACCAAGGATGTGCTGGATCATATCCTTCATCGAATCGCTGAGGCCCCCGGGCGTGTCCATCGTGATCAGCACGAGCGCCGCATGACGGCGCTCCGCATCTGCAATGCCCTCGTCGACATACGTGGCAAGGATCGGCTCCACTTCCCCATCAAGACTCAGTTCAAGAACGAAAGAGCCAGAGGAATGTTCGTCAGCGGCAACGGAAGGCAGCAGCAAAATCCCAGCAGCAGTTAGAGCGCATAGAAAGAAGCGGGTCGCAACGGATCTCCACAGCTTAAAGTAAAAGCAGCGCCGCATCACAGGGGACCGATCGTTCATGGCGCACCTCCACCGGGCTTTTTCGCGCTTCGCTTGGAATTCTGCAGGTGTTCGAGCAACTGCTTGGCCTCCGCATAATTCGGCGCCAGCTTCAGGGCCCGCTCAACCTCGGCCCGCGCGAGATCCGGTTTTTTCTGCTCGAGGTAGATTTTCGCCAGCATCGTTCGAACCACTGCGGAATCGCGGGACTGCAGCGAAGCCTGCAATTCCTTCACAGCATCATCTATCTTGCCTTGGTGCCGGTCAATTTCGGCCAGCCCCCGATGGGCCGCTGCGCTAGCCGGATCGGCGGCGAGAGCGGCACGGAACTCTTTTTCTGCGGAATCAGCGCGCCCCGCGGAAAGTTCCTGCCGGCCGCGTCGAACGTGCCCCGCCGGCGTGTCGCCCGAAGAAGAACCAGCGGCGCTCGCGGGAGACACCGGCGACACAACCTCCGTGCGAAGAGCCGTTACGTCGAGTTGGGTCTTGACGCGAATCAGCCGCGCTGCGGTTTCGTTTTTCGCATCCAGGCGGATCGTGGGAAGCCCTTTGGGGCCAAATGCTTCATTGGCCGCCTCCCGTTCCTGGTCGGCCTCCGGTTTCTTGCCCGCCTTTTCCAGAGACAGAATCAGCAGCGCACGGTCCTCCGGGTTATCCGGCTCGCGTCCGGCAGCTTCGCGGAAAGACTCTGCTGCTACGGCTGCGTCATTGACCTGCAGCGCAAGCAAGCCCAGATTGAACGGATAATCGCCCTCGTCTGGATCCACGTCGGCCGCTCGCCGAAGATCAGCGAGCGCAGCTGCCGTCTTGCCCTGGCGCGCCCGAGCGATGGCCAAATCGTTCAGGATTTCAGGCACGTCTGCTCCGGAAACCAGGTTGTTCCGCAACACATCCTGCAACCCCGCTAAGTCTTCCTCAGCGTGGTCTGGCTGGTTCAGAAAGAGGCGGCAAACCCCGCTCGCAAAGACGGCTTCGACATAGCGGTCGTGGGATTTTGGAACCTTGAAAAACCACGCCAAAGCCGAATTGTAGTCACGCCGCGAGTAATACGCTTCGCCAAGCGCAAAGTCGGGGTCGGGCCAGTCGGGTTCGAGACGCGCAGCCTCGTGAAGTTCGCGAAGCCGGAGATCATCTTCGTTCGCAAGAAGGCCGCGAGTGTAATGTTCAAACGCATCAAGGCGCAGTGGACGTTGGCGCTTCGTGAATTCCGCGAGGTTCAGCCGGTATTTGCGCTCGTTTGCGGAAAGCATGCGCCATACCAGCCGCGTGTGCAGGTCCATCAGCGAATCCAGCGTACCGGTCTCCCGCAACGCCGGCATCAAAGCGGTCGGATTCACTCGTAGAATCCGCGACTCAATGGTGAGCGACGTCCCCTTTGCCATGAATCTGCCGTAAATCACGAAATCCGCGTCCAAATCCTCGGCGACATGCAGCATCGTCGCCCGGCTAAATTTCGAGGTGTGTGGCAGGCCGTATCGTTCAAGTTCAACAAGCCGTCCCGCGTGCGAATACACCTGCTCGCCCGCTGCCGAAAGCCGCTGGATGGTCAGCTCCTCGAGGCCCTCGCCGAGCCATTCCAGTCGCGGCGCTACGCCTGCATTTTCAAACGGAAAAACCAGGTAGATTCCCTGCTGGGAGCCAGCGGCGGGTGCCGCAGGTTTCGGGGGGGCAGGTTGCTGCCCAGAAACGGAGGCAATTCCAAGAGCGATGATACTCGAGAATACGATCAGATAACGCGCACTGAAGAGAGGACGCCCCATGTCTACCGCATTGTAGCAGACACAAGAACTCGTTTCGCCTCAGATGAACACATCAGGCTTGATTTTCAGCGTACCCGACGAAGCGTTAGGGTTGCGTGCCGTCCGGCGGCTTGGGGGCGAGAACCTCTTGTATCGCCGGATCTTTCACAACTGCCGCGAAAGACGGATCGGTTCTTACGGCCGAGAGTTCCTTGTAGCCTTCGTCTTTGGCCTTCCTCAGATAAATCAGGCAGCGCTCCAGGTTACCGGCTTCCGCGAATGACTTTGCAAGCAGAAAATAAAACCGCCCGCGGTCCTCAACGGAACGGTCCTGCAGCAACGACCCGGTTCTTGAACCGTTGTGCTCGAAGAGTTGAGGATCTAGCGCTAGCGCCTGGCGGAACGAGGCGATGGCGTTTTCGTATTTCTTGTCGGCAAAATAAGCATAGGCGAGGTTGCTGTGGAGGACCGCCACATCAGCTCGTATCGAAATCGCTTTGTGGTAGGCTTTGATGGCCTTGCCATACTTCTTCCGCTGGTACCAGATGGTGCCAATATTGTTCTGTGCATCAGCGTAGGAAGGATCAGCTTTCGACGCCCGCTCGTAATACTTGAGGGCCTGCCCAAGGGCCGCCTGTTGATGAAGCGCAATCCCGAGCTTGTTCAGATAAACCGGATTCTGTGGATTTTGATCCGTCAGCCGCTTGTAGACTTGCGCCGCCTCGCGATAGTCCTTGCGCGCCATGTACAGATCCGCGAGCTGCTCCTCGGTAAGCTCCGGCTTCACAACGATCACGGAACTGTCCACCGGCGCCTGCGGTTGTGATTGAGCCACGCGCGGCGCGACCGGCTTCTCGGGGCCTTCTACAAGCGATTGTCCTGCGCAGGGGATCGAAAGAGTCAGAAGGAGAACGCTTACCGGAAACGCCACCGGAATCCTGCTCATGGTGAGTCTCCCTTCTCCGGCTTCGGCTTAGCCGTGTCGGGTTCCTTCTTCTTACCTCCAAAGATACCAAATATCTTCTGTAAAGGATTCTTTTTCTTTTCGCCGGTTTGTGCTGAAGGATCGGCCGGGACTTGGCCCTGACCCGTCGCACCAGGCGGTCGATTCGGATCATAGACCCCGATCGGCTGCCCGTTGGCATCGGTTTGCGGTGTCTTGGGCTGCCCTCCGCCAAAGATGTGGGAGAGAATAGAGCCCGTAGACGTGAGCAGGTTGTGGCCTCCGTGGACCTCGCAGTATTGCGTCGGTGCCGAGCCCGCGACGTAAACCTCCTCGCGGGTGGTAGGGCAGTTGGGCGTTGCCAACTGCAACGTATCCGGGTCGATTAGCACGGATTGCACTCCATCGGGCATCGTGAAATCTTTCACGTCCCGGTATTGCGAAAGAGACGTGGCACGCGTCATGAAGTCCGCCCAAATGGGCCCGGCGACCACGCCGCCGGTAAGCCCCAAGTCACGATTATCATCGAATCCGATCCAGATCACGCAAAGCAGATTCGAAGTAAAACCTGCGAACCATCCGTCGCGCGACGTACCAGTCTTTCCGGCGGCGGGGAGCGTGAATCCTCGTGCCCGCACGCCCGCGCCCGTGCCCCGGTT
>QHYF01000175.1:6286-12469 GCA_003224075.1 Acidobacteriota bacterium | reverse complement strand
CGCTTCAGTGGGCTACGAAACCCTTGAGACAGGAACAAGGGGTGTAGAATAACGAGGCGGCTGCTGTTCTAGGGGTGAGGTATGATTCGAGTACCCTCAGTTGAAGAAGCGAATGAACGACGGATTTTCCGGTCAGTGCAAACGTATCTTGAAGGGGCAGAAAAATGCACGGCGAAATGGGTTCGCGGCATAATTGGCCCGGACATACCCCTTGCGAAAAGAACTCTGCTGGCCCGGTTCGAGCAGTACAAGAACACACCACGGTACAGGGACTTACAAGAGTTCCTGTTGTCCGAGCGCTTTGAATTTACGTGCGACTGTGACAGCCGTTATCTTCTTTACTGCCAGCCATCACGCGGTCCCTCGATGTTCTTTCCATGTTCCAAGTGCGAATGGCACCAGCCAGTTGCTGGTGAAATAGTTGCTGCTTTCCTTCTGAACGAACATACGTGGGCGTGGGAACCTGTTCGCATTTCGCGCCCGCCAACATAGCGCTGGGGCTGGGCGCCAGAGGAAATTGACCGCCGGCTCAGGGCCTTCTGTCACCAGGCTGCCCTGAGCGGAGTCGATCGCAAAGGTCACGAATCTCCAGACTGCCCCGACCTTGCCGGGGTCACGAGTCACGAATTCCATGGTTACCTACGACAGCGGAGCAAATCAGCCGGAGAAGCCAGAGGCCGGTTTTTTCTCCCGCTACGTCTTCAGCACCAATCACAAGACCATCGGCCTCCAATATCTGTGGCTTGCGCTGTTCAGTGTTTTTCTCGGCATGGCGATGTCGCTGCTCATGCGCATCCATCTCGTCTGGCCCGGTGCGCACCTTCCGTTCCTCTCCACTCTCAACAACCCGCCGGATCGTTACGCAGCCCTCACCACGCTGCACGGATCTCTGATGGTTTTTCTGGTGCTGACCGCCGCGCCCCAGGCCGGATTCGGCAACTATTTTCTGCCGCTGCAGATTGGCGCGCGCGAGATGGCATTTCCCACGCTGAACCTGCTCTCGTTCTGGGCTACGGTCGTCTCGCTCATCGGAATGACCGCTGCTTTTCTGATTGCTCCCGAACGCGGAATCACGCTTTGGATCTTGAGCGTCGCCATCTTCTGCGCCGCGTCCCTGCTCAACGCGCTCAATTTTAGCGTCACGACCATCGAGCTCCGCGCCAAAGGAATGACCTTGCCGCGGCTTCCGCTCACCGTGTGGGCCTGGTTCATCAACGCCATCTTAGGAATGCTGATTTTCAGCATTCTGCTGGCAGCGTGCGCCTGCTTGCTTTCGGATCGTCTCTTGAGCACGCACTTTTTTTCGCCGCTGAACTTCCTCGCCAGCCAGCCGCCAAACGTTGTGACGAACGCTCTGCCCGTGCTTTGGCGGCGCCTCTTCTGGTTTTTCGCGCAATCCGAAGTCTATGTCGCCATGCTTCCCTGTTTCGGGCTCACCACTCATCTGATTTCCACGTTTTCGCGCAGGCCGGTTTGGATGGAGCGCCTGGTGGTGCTGGCGCTGTGCGGCGTGGGCCTCTTTGGTTTTTGCGTTTGGGGCGAGCACATGTTTTCGAGCGGCATGAACCCCTTTTCGCCTCTCGTCTTTTCGCTTCTTGCCTCTTCGCTTGGCCTGCCCGCCACGATCCTCCTGATCAGCTGGCTCGGGACGCTGTGGAACGCGCGAATTCAGCTCAACACCTCGATGTTGTTTGCGCTTGGCTTCATTTCACTTTTTCTAGCCGGCGGGCTCTCCGGGATTTTCCTCGCGCGTCGTGACCTTACGTACGCGGCCGTCAGCGACGACTTCATCACCGGCCACTTCCATCTCGTCATGGGAGTGGCGGCCACGTTTGCCATTCTTGGCGCGCTGTTTTTTTGGTTTCCGAAACTCTTTGGCCGTCGGCTCAATGAATCGCTCGGCAAAATCCATTTCTGGCTCACCTTTGCCGGGGTCTATTCTGTTTTCATGCCCATGCACTGGCTCGGCCTGATGACGCATTCGCGTATTTCATCGGGCAGGCAATTGGCTGCAATTGTCGCGGCGGGTTCGTCGCTTCGCATCTTTATCACCGTCGCCACGCTCCTCACCGTTCTTGCCCAGGGACTGTTCCTCATCAATTTTCTTTGGAGCCTTTTTCGTGGAGAAAGAGTGGCGGAATGCAACCCCTGGCGCGCCACCACACTCGAATGGAGCGTCGGATCGCCTCCACCCGCCAATGATTTTGGCCCGAGCGAACCGGTGGTGTATCGTGGGGCTTACGAATTCAGCGTGCCGGGTGTAGCCGAAGATTTCGTGCCACAGCACCTCGCGCCCGAGCAGGTGGTCAAGGCTCGCTAACTGGAGAAGAGGGAGGATCGCCATGCCGGGCACAACCGCAACTCCAGACATCGAACTCATCATTGAAGACATCGGCGGAGGAGGCGGCGGAACGCCCCCGGCAGGCGGAGATGATGGCGGCGATGATGATGATCACGGCAGGCGCCGTAAGCGGTCCCCATCGCCGAGACGCTATTCCACGGGGATTGCGATCGCTCTCGTGTCCATCCTGATGTTCTTCATGGCCCTCAGCAGCGCCTTCATCGTTCTGCGGCGCGGCAGCGACGCGTGGGTAACCGTGCACCTTCCGCGCATTCTTTGGTTGAATACTTGCGTTCTTCTCGGGAGCAGTTTCACGCTCGAAACGGCGCGGCGCCGTCTCTCTCTTGCAGACCTAACCGGTTTTCGGAAGCTCTGGCTGGTTACCACGAGCCTGGGCTTCCTTTTTGTCGCCGGACAACTGATTGCCTGGCGTCAGCTCGTAGCGCAAGGCGTATACATTGCCAGCAACCAGGCGAGCAGTTTCTTCTACATTTTCACGGGCGCGCACGCCATCCATCTTCTCGGAGGAGTTGGAGCGTTGCTGTACGTTTCATTTCGCAAGTTTGAAAAAGCAAATATCTTGCTTTCCCACGCCGCTGAAATTACTTCGTACTACTGGCATTTTATGGACGGGCTGTGGATTTTCCTGCTGGTGCTGCTCTACCTGGGGAAGTAGGAGGCGGGAAATTCTGGCTGGTTTGCACGACAAAATGGTTTGCGGATTCTCTCGTCCGGATCCATATTTATTATTTATTAATAATACAATGAGTAATAAACTCTGTAACGGCCTCCACCACGCGCGCAATCTGCTCCTTGCGCAATTCCGGGTACATCGGAAGCGAAAGCACTTCCTGCGCGGCGCGCTCGGAGTGAGGGAAGTCGCCGTCTCTGTGGCCGAGCGACGCGTACAGCGGCTGCAGGTGCAGCGGGCAGGGGTAGTAAACCGCGCACCCGATCTTTCGCGCCGCGAGATGCCGCTGCAGAGCGTCCCGCTGCTCGATTCGAATGGTGTACTGGTAGAAGACGTGTTCGCAGCCTTCCGGCTCAATCGGCGGCATGACGCCGGGAACCTGACTGAAAAGGCGGGTGTACTCCGCCGCGTTCGAACGGCGCGCGCGCTGCCAGCGTGAAAGGTGGCGCAGTTTGACGCGCAGAATCGCCGCCTGCATCTCATCCAGACGGCTGTTCCAGCCCGGCTCGCTGCTCAGATATTTTGCCGCTTGACCATGATTCCGCAGCGTTCGAATCCTCGCGGCGATTTCCGCAGAATTCGAAACGACCATTCCCGCGTCGCCGTATGCGCCCAAATTTTTCGTCGGATAAAAGCTGATGCACGCCGCGTCGCCCAGCGAGCCGGTCCGCCGGCCTTTGTAAGATGCGCCGATTGCCTGCGCGTTGTCCTCGATCACCGGCAGGTTGCGCGACTTCGCAAACGCCAGGATCGGGTCCATGTCCGCCGCGAGGCCATAGAGATGGACGACGATAATCGCTCGCGTGCGCGGCGTCACACGCCGTTCGAGCTGCGCCGGATCGATGTTGTAGGTTTCGGGCCGGATGTCCGCAAAGACCGGCTTCGCGCCAAGCGCGCTCACCGCGCTGCCCGTCGCCACGAACGTAAACGGCGGCAGGAGCACTTCATCGCCGGGCTGCACGCCGCACGCGCGCAACGCCAAGATCAGCGCGTCCGTCCCGGAGGCCACGCCAACGCCGTGGGCCACGCCGCAGAGCTGGGCGATCTCCTCTTCCAGCGCGGCTCCTTCACGCCCCAAAACAAACTGCTGCGAGGCCATCACGCGCTCGACTGCGGTTCGAATCTCAGCGCCGATCTCCGCGTACTGCGCGGATAAATCCAACTGTGGCACCGGTTCAGGGATTGGATTGGGCTGCGGATGCGTGCTCATGGATTCAAGTATGCCGCATTCAGTATACGTGAGCAGGGCGCGGTGGGGGTTTCCTACCGTGCTGGATATAATGCTCCCGCACGATTGGATCGGCTATGTTTGCGCAACGAACAAATTGGAATTTGACGCCGAACCGGCTGAGCCAAGCGCTGGCAGCGCATCGCGCGGCAGGGAAGCCGCTTCTCGATTTGACCATTTCGAATCCCACGGAATGCGGCTTCAGTTATGATGGCCCTGGAATTTTGGAAGCGTTGAGCAACCCTGCGGCCCTCTCCTACGAACCAAACCCCAAGGGACTGGAGTCGGCGCGCCGGGCCGTCGCCGCCTATTACGCTGCGTGCGACGACGACGTTTCGCCCGAGGATATTTTCCTCACGGCCAGCACCAGCGAAGCGTATTCCTACGTGTTTCGAACTCTGTGTAATCCCGGCGACGAGCTGTTGATCCCCGAGCCCAGCTACCCGCTCTTCAATTTTCTCGCGGAAATTCAGGACGTGAAGCTGGCGCGCTACCCACTCTTTTACGACCACAGATGGCAGACCGATTTTCATTCGTTGGAGCAGGCCATCACGCCGCGCACGCGCGGAGTCATCGTCGTTCATCCCAATAATCCGACGGGGCACTTCACCAAGCGTGCCGAAATGTCAAAGCTGAATGCGATTTGCTCCGCACGCAAGATGCCCATCATCGCCGACGAAGTGTTCCTCGATTTCTCGCTCGAGGAAAACCGGCCGGAGAGTTTTGCGGCGAATCAGGGCGTGCTGACCTTTACCTTGAGCGGTCTTTCAAAGATTTCCGGGCTGCCGCAGATGAAGGCCGCCTGGGTGGTCGTCAGCGGGCCGCAACCATGGAAAAACGAAGCGATCGCGAAGCTCGAAGTTATTGCCGACACCTACCTCTCCATGAATGCACCCGTGCAGCTGGCCCTGCCCATCTTGCTGGAACAGCGCCGCGCGTTTCAGAAGCAGTTGATGTCGCGCGTTCGTCGAAATCTTGCGGAGCTCGACCGCCAACTTGTGGGGCAGAAAGCTTGCACGCGCCTGACGGTGGAAGGCGGCTGGTACGCCGCCTTGCGCGTCCCTGCAACGCGTTCCGACGAGGATTTGGCCATCGAATTTCTCACCACAAAGGGCGTCTATGTTCACCCCGGCCACTTCTACGACTTCCCGTCCGATGGTTATCTGGTCCTCAGCCTGATCACCGCAGAAGCAGACTTTTCACGTGGGCTCGCGGAATCGCTGGTACTTTTCAATTAGCCTCTTTCTATTAACTCCGTTCAGTCCCCGCTCTAACTTTCGCGTTGCACACTATAAGGAATTCTTTTTGGCTTCATAATCTGGTAGATAATTTGGCGTACACATACAGTTTATGGAATAATGGGCCCTTAAATCGAGCCTAAAGTACTAGTACCTACGCACTAAACAAAGGAGTTAGGCAACTTCCATCCAAAAAGAACATAAATCATAGATTGGAAAGCACCTTGCAGCGGTATCATTCCGGATTAGTGGGGGTCCTTTGGCTTTTTTATTCTTCAGATGAATGTTATGGGGGGCAAAAGATATGAAACGTGGCGTGAACGGAGTCATTTTGGCTCTGATAGTGGTGTTGACTCTCACTCTGGTAGGTTTGGGAGTGACACCTGCGAATGCGCAGGTGAGTAAAGGGTCCATTTCTGGGTCCGTGACGGATCCTCAGGGCGCGACAGTACTGGGCGCATCGGTCAAAGTAGTTAGTAAAGATACAAACCAAGCCTATACAACCGAGACGGACAGCGCTGGTCTCTTTCGACTCAGCCTTCTTCCGCCGGGAATTTACCGGGTAGAAGTTGCGAAGCAGGGCTTCCGCAAAACCGTGTTGGACAATGTCGAAGTGGCAGTAGGCGCGGATAGAGGACTAGGGGCCATTAAACTCGAGGTCGGTGAAGTGACGGCGACGGTCGAG
>QHYF01000175.1:0-6237 GCA_003224075.1 Acidobacteriota bacterium | reverse complement strand
CTTTCACATCCGAGAATATCGACACTTTTGCGGGCGTGCTGGAGAACCAGGGGTTGGACAATCTGGCACTAACTGTGCCGGGCGTGGTGAACAACCGGGACTTGGGATTTTCGAACACCAATGGCACAGGCTTTGCCGTCAACGGAATCCGTGGGCGGAACAATGACCAGCAGATCGACGGACAGAACAATAATGACAATTCGGTGGCCGGGCCCGGCTTGTTCGTTTCCGACGCGGAATTTGTCCAGGAATATCAGATTACGACGAATAACTTCGGCCCGGAATATGGCCGGAACTCGGGTTCGGTTGTAAATATCATCTTCAAATCGGGCACGAACAAGGTTCACGGCTCGGTGTACGGAACGGAGAGTAACTCTGTCCTGAACGCGCTTTCGAACGTGCAGAAGCAGACGGTGGCGTCGGGGTTCGAGGGTTTGACGAAGCCGGCGCGGTTCAATGACGAGTTCACCGGTGGACAGATCAATGGACCGCTATGGAGGGACCGCGTCTTCTTCTTCGGCGGGTTTGACAACGAGATCGTGTCTCAGCAGCAGGTTTACGCGACTGGAACGGGTCAGTTCTGGGTGCGCGCCAAGGATATCGGACTCAGAAATACGGCCCCTACGCTATTGCTGGTCGAGGCCCGAGCCCGCTAGCTCCCCAGCTTATCGATCTTGCGAACTGCCCGCTGGTGGAATTCGGCGGCGTACAGCGGACGCTTCCGACAGGCTCCAAGTCCTATAACTTCCCGATCAAGCTAGATATCCAGACGACCAAGAACCACTTTTACGGGCGCTACATCTATAACCGGTCAACGTTTTTCAATACCGACGCCTTCGGCACGGCGGCAGCGGGATATCCCGCCAATGTTCCAGCACTATCCCAAGCCTATGGCTTCAGTTGGGTGCGTACGCTCAGCTCGCGCATGGCGAACGAATTCCGTGCGAGCTACGGCCGCCTCAATGTCGAGTTCGGCGGCAATTCGATCGGCAACACGATTCCCAACCAGTCAGACATTGGGAGCGCCATTGCGCGCATTTCCTTCAACAGTACTAGCCGCCTGGGGTTCGGCCCGGCAACGAACGCACCGCAGGGCCGAATCGTCAATACCTACCAGCTGCAGGACAACTGGAGCTACTTCCGCGGCCGGCACTCTTGGAAAGCGGGTGTCAACTTCACGTACCAGCGCTCGCCGAATAAGTTTCTTCCGAACTTCAATGGATCGTTCCGATTCTCCAACTGGGATACGTTTGGGAGGGATATTCCGAACCGGGTCCAGATCGCCTCGGGGGATCCTGACCTCGACTTCCGCGAGAAAGATACGTTCGCCTATTTTGGCGACGACTTTAAGATCAAGAACAACTTGACGCTAAACCTTGGCATTACGTGGAGCTACTACGGCCAGCCAGCCAACCTGTTCCATGACAGCACGCTGGCAAGCGCGAAGAGCACGACGCCGCTGTGGAATCCGGCGTTGCCTGTTTCTGTGGCCACGTTCCCACTGATTCCTGCTCCGAAGAACAGCTGGGGACCGAGCATCGGTTTTGCATGGACTCCGGGCGGATTCGGCAGGTTGACCGGGAATGGTAAGACGGTGGTGCGCGGCGGCTATCGTCTGTCGTACGATCCACCGTTCTACAACATCTACCTGAACATCTCCTCGGCAGCGCCGAACGTTTTGCTTAACACATTGACGGGCTCCGGCGCAACCGGTAACCCGCTCCTTGCGAATCCCACGGGGCCGAACGTGCGGACGCAGCTTGCAGGATCGCTGCTGACCGGCGTTTTTGATCCGCGGACGTTCAACGAGACGAGTATCACGCCTGATTTCGGACCGCAGAGGACCCACGAGTGGCGTCTCAGTCTGCAGCGCGAACTTGGCGCCAGCGCCGTTTTTGAAGCTGCATACGTCGGTAATCGCGGGCTAAACCTCTTCCAGACGATCAACGGCAACCCGAGAATTGATGGCCTGCTCGCGGCGTTCCCGAGTTTCGTGCCCTCAGGACTAACACCGTGCACGACTCCGACCACGATTCTGGGACCCGGGCAAACAACGCATCCGGAACTTGGCCGTGTGAGCTGCGACCTTGGCATCGTCCGCAGGCGCACGAATACGGCTTTCTCGGATTACCACGGCTTGCAGCTTGAACTCCGCTCCACGCGGCTCTGGCATCAGTTGGCCCTGAAGACGAGCTACACCTTCAGCAAGACAACCGATAACGCGAGCGAGATCTTCTCCAGTTTCGCAGGCGGAGGATCGCAAGCATTTTCCCAGAGCCAGGTGAACTTCACCGGTGAGGAACACGGCCTTTCCGGTCTGGACTTCCGCCACAACTGGACGTTGTCGTTCTACGAGGACATCCCGGCGTTCCGTGCGCAGCATGGTGTCATCGGCCACATCCTCGGAGGGTGGGCCGTATCCGGCACCTACTTCATGGCATCGGGACAACCATTCACACCCATCCAGTTCGCCCTGAACGGGGCCTCGTACTATGACAATCCGTTTGTAAGCGCCTTCTATGGAACCGTGGATCAGGCCCTGAGGCCGTTCTTGAGCAGTCTTAGCGCGCCGGTGACCTCGGTTGGGATGTTTGCTGGCGACGCATGCGCTACAGTTACATCAGGACCCAACACCGGAAGTCTCTGCGGGAATCCGGCGATTACGCCGACTACGCTGGTTAGCTTCAACGGGATTAACAACGGGCTAACCGGGACAATGGTGGATCCTACCGATCCGACCGGAAACACAATCCTAGCGGACCCGAACAACCCTGCTACGGTCGTTACAAACAAAGATGTTCGATTCATCGCGAATACGCCGACAGCAAACACGCAGTTCAATACGCCCTTTGGCAACGTCGCACGCAATACCGTTCGCGACGCGATCACGAATATCGGCAGCTTCGCGGTGTTTAAGACGGTCAATGTGAAAGAGAACTTTAAAGTCGTTTGGCATATGTCCATGCAAAACGTCTTTAATCATCCAAACTTCTTTTCGATTGATCCTTTCCTAGACGACGCCGGCCTGCACTCCGAGGGCACCGGCTTTGCTGATCCGACGGTATTCAGCGGCGGCCTCCAGAGTGGGGGTGCCGTTGGGAATCCAGGGCGCAAGATCGCCTTCGGTCTCACGCTTCGCTGGTAATCGGCTCCTTTCCGTGCCACATTCCCGGGGATAGCCTTCCAAGGCTATCCCCGGTTTTTTTGCGTCGCAGCTCCAGTCCCTAGCGGAGCCCACGCCCGATGCTCGGCCGTGGGGACTCATTGCGGGGCTTTAAAGGGAATTACAGCTCCGGGCAGTGCAAGGCGGGACTGCACTTTCGTCGGTTCTTGATGCCACCAGGCGAGTTCACCGCAGACGGCCGGGAGGGTCGGCAGGGGAGGGCATTCCGGCGGAGGCATGGTTGCTGGCAGGATTGGGCGACGGGCTGGGGAATGCCGACGCCGGCGTTGAGATCAATGTGGTCCTTTGCGCAGGCGGGGCAGTAACCTTTGCCGGTATCTTCATCGCGCAGGCTGGCCAGCTCGTAGCACCCGCAAATGCAGTCGCAATAGCCCGTCTCGGATGCCGTCTTGATGGGGATCAGCGCCATTCTAGGCAAATAGTACGTTTTCCACGAGCTCGTTGCAAGGGAGTGGCGAGTGGCGAGTGACGAGTGGCGAGCGGGGAGCACATCAGACTGGGCCGCGGAAAAAAGTGCCGGGCTGCAACGGCGACGCCCTGGGCTCCCCGGCGTTCAAGGTAAACAAGCGCCATTTCCACATCCGGAAGGAAGACATGGAGAGGGGAATGGCGGGATAAACCCGCCGCTACATCAGCAAATCAGCAAGGAAACGAAAGGCAGAATGGCGGAATAAGCTTGCCGCTACAGATTCTTCAGATGCGCGAGGCGGAACGGAGAGCCCAGGTTTTCCTTCAGATCCAGCCAATGTTGTTGCGGGATCGACAAAAATATCTCGACGACCCTGGGATCGAACTGCGTGCCGGCGCAGCGCCGTATCTCATCGATAGCATAGGACATGGGCAACGCTCGGCGGTAGGGCCGGTCACTGATCATCGCGTCCAGTGAATCAGCGACGGTAAATATCCGCGCGCCGAGAGGAATCTGTTCACCCTTGAGTCCGCGTGGGTAACCCGAGCCGTTGTAAAATTCCTGGTGCGCCAGCACGATCTCCGCAGCATCGCGGAGAAATGGGATGCGAATTAGCATGTTGTATCCGTCCTGGCAGTGCTTGCGCATAATTTGCTTCTCATCGTCATCGAGCGGCCCAGGCTTGCGAAGAATTTTGTCCGGTATGGCCATCTTGCCGATATCGTGAAGAAAAGCGGCGCGGGCCAAGATTGGCAGATGCGGATCCGGCACCCGCACGGCCTTTGCGATCTCAATGCAAAACGCCGTGACCCGCTGGCAATGTCCTTCTGTTTCGGCATCCTTCAAGTCCAACGCGCTTCCCAGGGCCTCGAGCGTCTCGTCGTAGGACTGTTCGAGTTCCATATGTTTCGCGGTGAGCTGTGCGGTGCGCTCTTCCACCATCTGCTCCAGGCCGCGTTGATAGTTGCGGTTCTCGATGACCAGCCGTCGATGCTGCAGCGCCCGCCCAACGCCAAGAAAGAGCTGGTCCTTCTCGAAGGGCTTCAGGATGTAGTCGTACGCCCCGCGGCGAATGGCTTCCAGCGCTGTTGAAATGTCGTGAATCGCCGTGACCATAATCACCGGCACTTCCGGATCGTATTGCCTCATCCACTCCAGCAGCTTGATCCCGTCCATCTCTGGCATGATCATGTCGCTCAGGACCAGGTCGGGGGTTCCTTTCTTGATCTGTTCTTGCGCGGCACGCCCGTTCTGCACCGCCGTGCATTGATAGCCCTTCGATTCGAGCATTGTGGAAACGACCTCTCGAATCGCTTCTTCGTCGTCCACGACCAAGATATTTTCCATCGCCACGTTGGTTTGGCCCCCGATAGGCATTATATGTGACGGCACACTGAAATGGGCAGTCAGAAAACAGCGTGTAGCGTCAATAAAGGCTATCTCTCAGGGCTTCTCGCCGTCCATCATCGAGCTTCGCGGCAGCAAGAGCACCGCAGTGACGGCACTTCCGGCCGGGAGGCGGGCATCGTGCTCGGGAATCAGGGCTTGCTGGGTATCGCGTTCTTTGAAGCAACCGCCTTAATCATCCTGCTGGTTCTGTTCCTCCTTTTCCGTCGTGATCACCAAGCTGGCTATTTCCGTTTTTGGCTGGTTGGATGGTTCTGCTTTACTTTCTCCGCCTTGTGCGAAGTGGCGCTGCTGATTCGTCCGCTTCCGAGCCTGCATTTGGCCGTGATCCTGGGTCAGGCCGCGGCCATGCTTCTGTTTCTCGTCGCCGTAGTGCATTGCTCGGCTGGCTCGGAGGGCGGAATCTGGTCTGTTCTTCCGCTCATCGGCCTGATTCTCGCAGTCACTTACTACATCGAGCGGAACGGCCCGCAACAGTTTGCTTCCATTCATCGGGAAACCGCCATTTTCGAGACCGTCATCTGCCTCTCCGCCGGCTGGTTGATGTGGCGATCCGCAGCGGCACGTCGCGGGCACGGCGCCCCGCTCCTCGCCGGAATATTCCTTTTGAGTGGCCTGCATGGCCTGGATCGCTGGCTGTGGCTGGATCACCCGTTCTTCCTGTTGCGGATCGCCTTCGACCATCTTCTGGGAGTGGCCCTTGGAATTGCCATGGTGGTCGTGGTCCTGGAAGGCGCCCGTACGCGAAGCGAGGATTTAAATGACAAGATGCGCCGCCTGACGCTCCTGACTGCCGCGACCATGCAGACGCTCTCAGTCCAGGAGGTAATTCACCAGGTTCTGTCCCATCTCGTTCAGAGTCTTGGCGCCACCCACGGCATTGTCCGCCTAATGGAAGGTGAAGGTCATTCGGCGCAACTCGTGGCGCGGGCCTCCGTGGGATTTGAGCCTTCGTTTATGGCTCGGTATGCCAAACTTCCAGCAACCGAGCCCTGGGCTCAACATGCCCTCAAGCAAGACTGCCAATTCGTGCAATCCGAGGAAGAGTGGGATCCTGTCGCCCGCAAAAGAATGGATGAGGCCGGCCTGAAAGCGTTTGTTACCCTGGCCCTTCCGGGCAAGAACAAGCCTTTGGGTGTTCTTACAATCGGGTCGGTGCGCCAGGTTCGATTTCAACCCGACGAGATCTCCTATCTCGTCAACATCGCTAACCTTCTCGGTTTGACCTTACAGAATG
>QHYF01000011.1 GCA_003224075.1 Acidobacteriota bacterium | reverse complement strand
GACGGATCGCCGATCGTGCGGAACATAATCTCCGCCGCGGCATCGTCGGCAACCACGTTGGGCGCGCGGCCGCCGCTGATGGTGCCGATATTCAGCGTGCTGCGTCCAAGCAAGGGATCTTCCGGCAAAGGAATCTTTCGAACATCCTGAAGGACATCAAGCAGCGCGTGAATGGCGGAGTGGCCCAGTTCGGGATAGGCGGAGTGCGCGAGTTTCCCGTGGGCCATGATCTCGTAGCGCAGCGCGCCTTTCGAGCCGAGAGCGAGGCGGTTTTCGGTGGGCTCGCCGTTGATCAGAAATCTTGAGCCGCGGGGATTCGCGGCGGCCGCTTTGGCTCCCGCGCTGTTGCGCTCTTCGCCGACGACGAATAACAAGCCGAAATTTCGCGTGCCGGCAGCGAGTAATTTCTCGGCGGCGGCGATCATCGCGGCGATGATTCCCTTCGCATCGCAAGCGCCGCGGCCCCAGATGAATTCGCCATCCTCGCGTGAACCACAAAATGGAGGAACCGTGTCCATATGGGTGGAAAGCGTGACGACGGGCTGCCCCCAGAAAGCAAAAATATTGTCGCGGCCGGGCGCGGCGGGGATGCGCTCGATGCGGCCGTTGCGGTCTGAGACCAGCGCAGAAAGGTGCGCGAAAAGATAGTCGCCCACTTTTTTCTCGCCGTTCGTGACCGACTCGATGTCCACGAGCGCGCGCGTTAGTTCAAAAAGGTTCATCGGTACCGGGCGTTTCTGGATGAAGCGGAACGAAAGGAGGGAACCGCGAGGATAAGACTCGGGGCCGCTGCCTCTCGATAGCGCTCCATCCGGTTCGAATGCGGCCCTAAAAACGGCCCGCATTTGAAGGATGACAGTGGACAGGTCTTAGACCTGTCCCCCAACCGCGGCGGATTCAGCTACCGCTGCGATTTCGGCGGACAACAGCAGGATGGCCCTTTTCGCGCGGGCGTCCGAAGCTGATCGGAATTGCGCGCCCGGCTACTCATGGCCTCCGCACCTCTACCAAGACAACTTAAGTTTAGCGGAGTCACGCGCCAAAAGCGAACGAAATCTTGCGTGCGTCTCAACGAAAGAGCGCTGTAGCCATGCCGCCAGGCTATCGATCTTTCCGTTACGGTTCACCGCGCAACGCAAGAACATGGAATTGAAGGAGTCCTGCCAGTGTGAGAGGATTTGAGAAGAAGCTATGAGCCCTGAACAACGTAAAATTGCTTATGAACTCATCACCAATCCTCCGCCTGGAAGCAAGCTGGCGGAAGCGAAGCAGTATGGGATTGATCTGACCCTGCTGGTGGAGAATTTGGATCTGTCGGTCGCCGACCGCCTGCGCAAGCTATACGCCGTTGCATCGTTCCTGCAAAAAGTGCGGACGGGCAATAGTCTGCCACGCAGATGATCCCTGAATCTCAGAGGGTCTTGGCTGTCCTCAATCAAGCAAAAGTTGAATATGTTGTCATCGGTGGCGTGGCGATGGTCGCCCACGGTTCCGCGCGAGCGACTTTCGACTTGGATCTCTGTTACCGGCGAACGAATGAGAACATAGAGAAGCTATGCGGCGCGTTGGAACCTTTTCATCCGCGCCTCCGTGGGGCCCCCAAGGACCTTCCGTTTCGTTTCGACAAAAAAACTGTACAGCACGGACTGAATTTTACACTGGAAACAGACTTGGGAGATCTTGACCTCCTGGGCGAAGTTGCGGGCCTGGGGTTTTTTGAAACCGTGCTTGCAAACTCGCAGATCAAGCAGGTCGAAGAGATGGAATGTCGTATTCTTTCTCTCGACGGGCTAATCCGGGCAAAGACTGCTGCGGGACGAAAAAAAGATACTGAAGCGATCGAGGAATTGAAGGGCCTGAGAGATCTCAAGGAAAGGCTGGGAGATTCCTGAACTGCGGTCTTTCTGGTTCCACTGCCTGCCGTGCCTTCGAATTACTACCCCACAAAAAGCCCACCTGTAGCGCGCACCCCTCTAGAGTTCAAGCGGCTTGAGCGGAATGTGCTGGGAAGCGACAAGGAGTTCGCCGGTGAAGGTGGACTCGGTGGGACGGCGTTTCAGCGCTTCTTCCGCGGAGAGGCGGACGAGGTCAGGATTGTTGTTTTCCTGCGAGACGTGGGCGAGGACCAGATAGCGGGCGATGGCATCGAAGCCGTCGGCGTCGGAAAGGTATTCGCTGACGGCGTGATTCGAAAGATGACCGGTGCGGCTGAGGACGCGCTGCTTGACGAGCCACGGGTATGGGCCGACTTTCAGCATGTCGAGATCGTGATTGGATTCGAGGACGAGGCAGTCGGCCCCGCGGAGATGAACTTTGACGAGCTCGGGCATGTAGCCAAGGTCGGTGACGAGGGCCATTTTTGCGCCGTTGGAACGGAAGGTGAAGCCGATGGGATCGGCGGCATCGTGCGGGATGGCAAAGGCGTGGACGTCGATGTCACCGACGGAAAAGTGCTGCCCGGCGTGAATGGCTTCGATGCCGTTGAGGCGCTTTCCGAACGTTTCGGGAAGAATGCGCTGCATCTCGCCCAGGGTTGGCTCGGTGACGTAAAGCGGCGCTTTCCAGATGCGGAGCATTTGCGGCAGGCCGCTGCAGTGGTCGGTGTGCTCGTGGGTGATGAGGATGCCGTCGAGATGATCGAAGGTTTTTTCGACGGCGGCGAGGCGGGCCAGGGTTTCACGCTTGCCTAAGCCGGCGTCCACGAGGAGGCGGGTGCGCTCGGTCTCGAGTAACGTTACGTTGCCCGAGCTGCCGGACGCCAAGATGGAGACCCGCAAGCCGATCAGAACCCCCGCAAGAACAAGCCTCAGGCCTCCCGACCGGGCCGGGACATTTGCCTGAGTTTCGTTCCTCAAGCGCGACCGCAGAGCGGCCGACAAAAGAATTTTCAGAATCATGGCAGAGCGCTGAGCGCGCGTCAACTGAGGACTGCGTGATTGCAACGGTGATATACTCCCGCGGCAAACCATGGAAAAGTACGATCTCATCGTGGTTGGTTCCGGGCCTGCGGGACAGCGCGCCGCGATTCAAGCGGCTAAATTTGGAAAGCGGGCCGCTCTGATCGAGAAACTGGAGGTGATCGGCGGAACCGCGATCAATACCGGCACGATCCCAAGCAAGACGATCCGCGAAGCGGTGCTGCATCTTTCCGGATATCAATACCAGAGTATTTACGGCCTCAACTATCGCGTGAAAGAGCCGATCACCATGGCCGATCTCTCTTTCCGGGCCCTCAACGTCATCAAGACCGAAATCGACGTGATCCGCGCGCAGCTTTCGCGAAACGGCATCGAAGTCATAACGGGCATCGCCAGCTTTGCGGATCCGCGCCACATGCAAGTGACGAACTCACGGGGGCAATCGGAGTTTGAAGCGAATCACATCATTCTCGCGACGGGCACGAAACCCGCCGTCTCGCCCCTGGTGCCGTTCAACAATCGGACCATCATCAACAGCGATCAGATCCTGCGCATGCCGGAGATTCCCAAAACGATGATCGTCGTCGGGGGCGGGGTCATCGGCGTGGAGTACACGTGCATGTTTGCCACGCTGGGTGTGCGCATGACCTTGATCGAAAAGCGCCCGCGGCTGCTGGAATTTGCGGATACGGAAATGGTGGAGGCGCTTTGCTACCATTTGCGCGACCGGCGGGTCACGCTGCGGTTGAACGAGGAGGTCGAGAGCGTCGAGGAAACGCCGGATCACCTGGTGGTCGCCAACCTGAAAAGCAAGAAGAAGGTTTCCGGCGAGGCGCTGCTGTACGCCGTGGGCCGGCAGGGCAACGTGGATGAATTGAATCTCGCTGCCGGCGGACTGGAGGCCGATGCGCGGGGACGGATTAACGTGGATGAGGAATACCGCACCAAACAGCCGCATATTTTTGCCGTCGGCGACCTGATCGGGTTTCCGAGCCTGGGTTCCGTTTCCATGGAACAGGGACGAATCGCCGCGGCGAAAGCGTTTGGAATGCCGGTCAATTCCAACCGCGCGACTTATCCCTACGGGATTTATACGATTCCTGAGATTTCGTTCATTGGAAAGACGGAAGAACAACTGACCGACGAAGGGGTTCCCTACGAAGTTGGAATGGCTTACTTCCGCGAAATTGCGCGAGGCCAGATTCGCGGGGACACCACCGGCCGCCTGAAGCTGATCTTCGATCCGGCCACCAAGGAACTCCTGGGCGTGCACATCATCGGAGAAGGCGCCTCGGAGCTGCTGCACATCGGGCAGGCGGTATTCGCGCTGAAAGGCACGGTGGAGTATTTCGTGGATACGGTATTCAATTATCCGACGCTGGCGGAGTGTTACAAGGCGGCGGCGTTCAACGGCCTGAACAAACTGGCCAGGGGTTAGCCCGTGGCCGGAGTGAGGAAAGAATTGCTGGAATTCTTGACGGTTTAAGATTGGCAGGAACACGATGCGCAGGACAGTTGGCGTACTGGTGATGGAACATATCGCGGTGGGTCTTGTGGAGGCCGACAAGGTCCTTGGCCCCCTCAGCATCTACCCGGAAACGATGCAATCGCTTGATCCGCTGCAGTCGATGCCGGCGGAAAGCATCGCGGATTGCATCCGGAAACAGGTCGAGAAAGTTGCGGACGGAGAAAAGATCGAGGCGATCGGAATCGGCTTCCCGGGCATTATCCACAGCGGGGTGGTGGAAGATTCTCCGAATTTTCAGCAGGTGAAAGGATTCGCGTTGCAAGCGGCCTTGTCTTCGTCGCTGAGCGGCAAAGCCGCGGGCGTGCCAGTCCGGCTGTTTAATGATGCAGACGTAATGGCCGCGGGAATCGCGGCGACGCAAGGCACGCTGCACAAACTTACCCGAGTGTGGACCCTCGGAAATGGCGTGGGGTTCGGGCGCTATCCTTCGAGCGAAGGCGTGTGGGAGGGCGGACATGCGGTTGTCACGCTGGATCCCAAGGAGAACTTCTGCGGTTGTGGAGGACGCGGCCACCTGGAAGGCATCCTTGGCCGCCGCGCCATGCGGCTGCGCTTCCTGGACCTGGAGCCCGAGGAGGTGTTCGAGAATGCCCGAGAAGGCGACGCACGCTGCAGTGAATTCGTGATGTTGTGTCACCGCGCACTAGCGGCGGCCACGGCCACCAGCATTCACATGGAAGGTCCCGGGATGTTTTTCATCACGGGGCCAGACGTAAAATTCATCGACATCGGATTGCTGGACCGGCTGTTGCACGAGATGGTGAAGATGAGCCCGCTGCAAGGCAGCCGCTTTGAGGTGATCCCAACCACGGACGAGATGGGCATCATTGGCGCAGCCGTGAACGCGGAACGCGCCGCGCAAAGATAAGCTTCCGGTGTTGGACGGATCCGTTGCAGCGATTTATCGTCTTGCCTTCAACATGGCCTCTGCGCATGGGCATGGGATATACTACGCAACCGAAGAAGTCCATCGGGGTTGATCTGCGAATGAAAGCTCTCCCCATGAAAAACAGGCTGCTGTTCGTGGATTGTTTTTCGCGCGGCGTCCTAGTCGCGGTTCTCGCCACAGCGGCAGTTCTCACGCTGTTTGCCGGCAGTTCGACTAAATCCAGCAATCAAATTGACCAGGTCTTGCGAGAGGCGGTCGACCAGAAGAAGCTTCCTGGTGTTGTGGCCATGGTGGCGGATGCGGACGGCGTCATCTATCAAGGTGCGTCAGGAAAGCGGGATACCGTTAAAAGCATCCCGATGACAGTAGATTCGATTTTTCGAATAGCTTCCATGACTAAACCGATCACGTCAGTGGCCGTTATGCAGCTCGTCGAGAGCGGGCGTTTGAAACTGGATGAACCTGTGGCGACCTACCTCCCGGAGCTTTCCCAGGTGCAGGTTCTTGAGGAATTCGATGCCAGCACGGGAAAAGCAAAGCTCAGACCTCCCAAAACGCCTCCCACCGTCCGGCAACTCCTTTCGCACACCTCTGGGTTCGCCTACGAATTTTTCGATCCGCAGTTGCACGCGTATGTGGCCACCGGGGCTGTCCCCAGTGCGCGCCAGGGAGACGATGGCTTTCTGAAGGCGCCGCTCCTGTTTGATCCCGGATCGCGATGGGAATATGGAATCAGTACGGACTGGCTCGGCAAGTTGGTCGAGAAAGTCAGCGGCCAAACTTTGGAGGACTACTTTCGTCAGCATATTTTTCAGCCGCTCGGCATGACAGACACATTTTTCAATGTCCCCTCAGAGAAGCAAGCGCGTGTTGTGGCGCTTCATCAGCGCCAGGAGGACGGCAGTTTTCTGGAGCCGCCGCCGCAGCCCTTCCAGCCAGTGCGATTTTTCAGCGGTGGCGGGGGACTCTACTCGACGGCAAGCGATTATCTAAAGTTCCAGCGCATGCTGCTAAATGGCGGAAAACTCGGCAACAAACGGATCCTTCAGTCCGAAACGGTGGCCCAGATAAGCCGCAACCAGATTGGCGGCTTGATGCTCGTGGAGTTAAGGAGCCAAATACCCCAGTTCGCCAGAGATCCCCTCCGCATCCCCGGTTCGCTGGATAAGTTTGGCCTGGGATTGGGAATCAACACCAAGCCCGTCGAAGGCGGCCGTTCCCGCGGGTCCCTGGCGTGGGCTGGTATCTACAACACCTTTTTCTGGATTGACCCGCCCAGGAAAACCTGCGCGGTAATCATGATGCAGATACTTCCATTTAGCGATGATGCAGCGAACTCCGTAGTGGAGCACTTTGAGCGCGCCGTTTACGCGACTCCTGCCGAGACAGTCGCTCCCGCGAGAAGCAACAATTAATGCGTTACGATAATCCCTCGGCTTCTGTCCAGAAGGTTTGATTCCGTCAGCGCGCTGTACCGTCCGCGGACCATCTGGGCCGGAAACATTTCTGCTTCCCCTCCTGCCACGCCGAAATGAGCGCACAGCGTAGCGAGGAAGAACGCCCTTTGCTCATATCCAAAGACCGCTATCATTCATGGGTGGCGCCAGGTTGGAGGAATCCGTTGAATTGGTTGGTGTCAGCCAAGGAGCAGGGATTCGCGCTCATTCCCGGGATACTTGGACAAAAGGACGTTGAGCGGCTGCTTAAAGAGTTGAGCCAGGCCGATGTACCACGAGGCAGAGCCGGGGTTCGGCATGCGATGAAACTTCCAGCGGTTGCCGCTGTGGCACGGGATTCGGGGCTTCTGGAAATCGCGCAACGTGTTTTGGGGAAGGAGGTGATTCCGTTTCGCGCGACGCTTTTTGACAAATCCCCAACAGCAAACTGGTTGGTGGTGTGGCATCAGGACACGGCCTTGCCTTTGAGAGAGCGGCGTGAGACGGCTGACTGGGGGCCATGGTCGCTGAAAGATGGCGTGAATTATGCTCACGCTCCGGCGAGCGCACTAAGCCGAGTTCTGGCGCTGAGAGTTCACCTTGACGATTCAACGACTGAGAATGGGCCATTGCGTGTGTTACCGGGGACTCACACACTCGGAGTACTGACGGACGATGAGATTCATGAGCTTGCGACAAGGATAGCCGCGCTCGACTGCCTAGTTTCACGAGGCGGCGTCTTGGCAATGCGTCCGCTGGTCGTCCATGCATCTTCCAAGTCTCAGTCGAACGTTCCGAGGCGCGTTCTGCATATTGAATATGCCGCGTCGGCCTTCATCGAAGAAGGGATGGCACTGGCAATCGCATAAGACACAGATTCCGGGCGAAATAGAACACAAGAACCTCCACGCTAAATCCCTTGGCCATCAAGGAGTGAAAGCACCCGGCAAACGGGGCGACGTTAGCAGGCCAGGCGGGAGCGGTCGAGGGTGAAGCCGTTGAGCGGGCCGAGGACGGTGACGGCGATTTGTTCGGTCTGGAAATACCGCTGGGCAAGGGACTGGAGTTCTTCCCGGGTGACGGCTTCGATGGAGGCGAGAATTTCGTCGAGCGAATAGAAGCGACCGAAGTACAACTCCTGGCGGGCGAGATTGGACATGCGTGAGCTGGTGGACTCGAGCGAGAGCATGAGCGAACCCTTGAGATGATTCTTCGAGCGGCGCAGCTCTTCTTCAGTGACCGGGGACTCTTTCAAAGCGCGGAATTCCTGGATGGTGAGATCGATGACGTGGCCGACGGTTTCCGTGGCCGTGCCGGCGTAGATGGTCATCATGCCAGCGTCGGAATAGGGCGTCAGCTCGCTAAAGACGGCGTAGGCGAGGCCCTGCTTTTCGCGGATGTTCTGGAACAAGCGGGAGGACATGCCGCCGCCGAGAAGATTATTGAGGACGGCCACGCCAAAGCGGTCTTCGTGGCCGAGAGGAACCGAAGGTACGCCGATGCAGAGATGCACCTGCTCGAGGTCGCGCTTGGCCTCGAGATGAATGGGAGCACCGGGGTGAGGCGCGCCGTCGCTCTCGGCAGGACCGACGGGACTCATATGGCCGAACTCGCGCTGAACCAGTTCCATCGCCTGGCCGTGAGCGACATTGCCGGCGGCGGTTATGACGAGGTGATCCGGCGCGAACCAATTCTGAAAGCGGGTGCGAAGAGCTTCGCGATCGAAGCTGCGGACCGTTTCCGGGGTACCCAGAATGGGCCGGCCGAGGGAATGTTCGGGCCAAAAGCCCCGAGTGAAAATCTCATGGAGGAGATATTCCGGATTGTCCAAGTCCATCTTGATTTCTTCAAGGACAACCTGGCGCTCTTTCCTGACGTCGTCGGAGTCAAACTTAGGGCGGAGAACAAGATCGGCGATGACGTCGAAGGCGATGGGCAGGTGCTCGTCCAGAACTTTGGCGTTGAAGCAAATCTGCTCTTTGGAGGTGAAGGCGTCCAGCATGCCCCCGACCGAATCCATCTCGCGTGCAATGTCCTCGGCAGAGCGGCGCTCCGTGCCTTTGAAAACCATATGCTCCATAAAGTGGGCGAGGCCATTTTCCTCGGGAACCTCGCGGCGGGAGCCATTGCGGACCCAGACGCCGATGGAGACGGAGCGGACATGAGACATGGTCTCCGTGATGACCACGAGGCCATTGGGCAACGCGTGGCGTTCAATGTCCCGAAGATCGGTAGCAAGGGCCGACATGTATACATTGTGGCATAGAGGGGCCGCGATTTCCATGCGGGTTCGAAGGGACCCGCAAAATGATTCTGACTGCCTTGACGGACATATGGAGATGAGATAAAGTCCCGCGCAATCAATCAGTTAGGAGGTGGCTACTCCAATGGCACAGGCAGATCTGCCCATTCATACCAATGTGGTTCCGCGCCCGCTATCGGTCGGCGGACTTTCCATTCGCGAGGATGTCCTCTTTACCGACGCCAAGGGCCAGGAGAGTGACCGGAGCCGGAAGAAGGCGGAAAAGCTGCTTGAAGACTGGAGGGGCATCCTGTCTGGCGTGTTGGAACCGAATGAGATGGTCTTCCACATCGTGAAGAATTGCCAGGCGCCGGTCAGCGCGTTGGAGCAGTTTATGCTGGGGTGGCACGCCTATGGGGTCACGGCAACGATGCTGGTTCTCACGAATCTCAGAATCCTTCATCTGGGACTAACCGGGCGCGGAAAGTGGAAAAGAGTCCTGAAGAGTGTGCGCTGGGGCGACGTGGCGGAGGCAAAAGTAAAGGGGTGGATCGGCCGCGTCCTGGATCTGAAGTATGCCAACGGGAAAAAAGACAGGTACTGGAGAGTGCCGGGACGGGATGGCCGAAAAATCAAGGACATCGTGGCGGCGGTTCTCCCCGCGAGCCGCGGCGAAGCCACACCTGCGCAGGAAATGATTTCCCTGTGCCCGGACTGCCGGAACGCGCTGACCCCGCAGAACTATCGCTGCAAGCAGTGTGGACTCGGATTCAAGGACGAAAAGAGTCTGCTGAAATGGACTCTGCTGATTCCGGGGGGCGGATACTTGTACTCCGGGTTTATCGCGCTTGGCATCATCAGCGTGCTGGTGGAAGGAGTGTTCACTCTGGAAGCGATACTTTACGTTCTGATGGCGGCAGGTTTCGTGCAGCCTTCAAGAATGCAAGATGGCAGCGTACCGGCGCGAGCGGATTTGTGGATTACCGCGGCGGTATTTGCGGTCATCGCGGGCCTGAACAAGACGCTCGAATACCTTCACGGCCGGCGCGTCATACGAACCTTTCTCCCCTTGAAAAAATTAGGGCAAGCATGAAACCCCGTTCAGTTTAGAGGAGTTTCTCGTCGGGATTCAGGCGGCCGTACTCGCTCGTGTAGTGCAGCGGAACATCGGAATAGGTGCCCCTCTCGCACAGATAAATCTCGCAAGAATCGAAAGGTCTGGAATAGATGTGAATGCTGACGGCGCGCTGGTTAAACTCGGCCAGGTTTTTGACCTCATGGACGGGCTCGACGGGATTCACGTAAGCGGGGTGAGTGGCATCTAGATCATAGGTATCGGTGGGGATGATTTTGCAGGTGCCGTGAGCGGCGTCGCGCTGGTCCACGCGGTAATTCTGGACGCGGAGGCGGCCGATGGGAGCGGACATCCAACAATTCTGGCCGCGATGATTGTGGATGCGGCTGTGCTGGCCAATGTCCCAGCAAATGGTCATGCACTCGAAGACGTTGTTCCTGAAGATGAGATTGCGCGTGTAATTGCCTTTGGAAAAGAAAAGATACTTGTCGAGGGACTCCGGGCGGACGGCGTGGCGGATGACGTAGTCCTGCACGTTCTGTAGCGTGAAGTCGCGCTCGGGGATGGCGGCCAGGTCCTTGACCCAATCGGTGATTGCGAGTTGCTCGGTTACGGCGTTTTGTGTCATCGGGAGCCTCCGGAAGGTCTCCAGAAAAAGCGCGGGTTGCCCAGGAATTATAGCGCGATTCCAAAACGAAGTAAGCAGGCACAAAGTAGAGAGCAAGTGAAAAAGAGGTATTCTGTAGTTCGGGCTTGCTGATCTCTCGATGGACAATGGAGCTTTTCCCAAAACGTAAAAGGCTGATGGAACTGTTGGGCAAATCCAAAGAAGAGCTGCGCGAGTTGTGTGTGGCGCTGGGCGAACCGGCTTACCGGGGCGGACAGATTTACCATGCGCTGTATGCGGAGAGGAAGCTTGAAGTTGCGCGAATGACGAATTTGCCGGCGGCTCTCCGAGAGCGGCTTTCGAATGAAGCGCGGATTACGCTTCCGCACGTGAAGCAGCGGTTTGCTTCGGCGGATGGCTCGGTGCGCTATTTGTTGGCGCTGCCGCCGGCTGAAGACAACGCGGCCACGAAGGAAACCTCGGTGGAGGCCGTGTTCATGCCGAGCGAGGGGCGGCAGACCATTTGCATTTCGACGCAAGCGGGCTGCGCGGTCGATTGCCAATTCTGCTTGACGGCGCAATTGGGGCTGATTCGCAATCTCACAGCGGGAGAGATCCTGACGCAGGCACTGCTGCCGCTGGAAGAGCACAAGGCGGAGCTTGCGCCGCAGACGAACATCGTGTTGATGGGTCAGGGCGAACCGCTCCTAAATTTCGAGCCGGTGATGGCGGCTGTGCGGATCATGCTGGATGGGGAAGGCATGGGAATCTCGCCGAAGCATGTGACACTTTCGACCAGCGGGATTGTGCCGGGAATCGAGCGGCTGGCAAAGGAAAGAGTGCGGCCCAAACTGGCGATTTCATTGAACGCTTCCCATGATGAGCAGCGCGATGCGCTGATGCCCATCAATAAGAAGTATCCGCTTGCGGTGCTGATGAAGGCTTGCAAGGATTATCCGTTGCGCACATGGGAGCATTTGACGTTCGAGTACGTGATGCTCGGCGGCGTAAACGATTCGGCGGAAGATGCGCGGCGCGTGGTGAAGTTGCTGGCGCCAATGAAATCCGTGAAGGTAAATCTGATTCCGTGGAACCCGGGAGAGCTTCCCTACCAGGAATCATCGCCAGAAAGGATTGAGGAGTTTCGGCGAATTCTGGTGGACCGCGGCGTGCCGGCGTTTGTTCGTTATTCGCGCGGACGGGATGTGATGGCGGCGTGCGGACAACTGGCGCTCTTGGACAGCTCCACTGAAACTGGACTGGTATCCATTATCCAGTAGGGGAACAACATCCCGACGGCGCAGCGACAGGCGCTGCACCTACGACGAGAATGTGATCAGACCTTGCGAATGCCGACTACGGACATGAGACGGCCTGACACGGCGCCTTCCCTGCGATAACTAAAGAGAAGATCGCGGCGGCAGGCGGTGCAAAGGTCAACGACGAAGATGTTTTGCGCAGGGAGACCTGCGTCGAGGAGCAGCGCGCGATTGGCTTTGCGGAGATCGAGGAAGACGTTCTTCGGTGCGGGCTGGTGGCCCGGTGGCATCCCATTGAGCCATTGGAGGGGATTAGGCTCGTCGCCGGTGCGGAGTTCATCGAACCAGTCGGCCGCGTTGGGGAATTGGGAGACGAAGGCTGTGGCAACTTCCGTGCCTACTTCGTAGCAGCAGCCCCCGATCGAAGGGCCGATGGCAGCGAGCAGGCCATCTGGCCTCGAGCCGAACTGCATTTGCATTTTCCCAATGGCTTTTGTGACGATGCGTTGCAGTGTGCCGCGCCAGCCGGCATGAACGGCGGAGACGGCTCTCTTTTGGGGATCGACGAGAAGAATGGGGACGCAATCGGCAGTCTGAACGCCGAGAAGCAAGCCGGGGCGAATGGTTGCGGAAGCGTCCCCGCGACAGGACTCGGCGGGCACGGAATCGAAGACTTGCACAACATCCGAATGGGATTGCGTGAGGGTAACGAGCGCGAGATTGTCTGCATTGAGCGCAGATTGAAAGAGGCGACGATTTTCGACAACAAGTTTCCGCGTGTCCCATTCCGCGAAACCGAGATTCAACACCTTTTTGCCTTCGAGATCGCTGACGCCGCCCGGCCGGGTGCTGAAGCCGTGGACGAGCCAGGGAATTTTCGTGAGCGCCGGCGCTTGCAGAATTCGAATGCCGTGGGCGACGTGCTCGGTCCAAGGGAGTTCTGAAATCGCTCGAATACGCTGTTTGCGGACGATGCGCCTGGCCGTCAGTGATTTCGTGGGAGCCACAACTCTACCAGTATAATCGGAGACAGCCGGTGAGCCGAGCGCTGGAGGCGTCTTGATCATAGGAATGGGCGTGGACATTGCCGAGGT
Source organism: Acidobacteriota bacterium (assembly GCA_003224075.1). Lineage (GTDB taxonomy): Bacteria > Acidobacteriota > Terriglobia > Acidiferrales > UBA7541 > Acidiferrum. Next base: position 6,542 of record QHYF01000011.1, on the reverse strand, counting down.
GGGCCGCATCCAAGCGGCGATTGAGCGCCATGGCGAGGTATTTCTGAGACGAGTGTACACGGCGAAGGAACGAGAGTACTGCGAGCAGTTCAAGAACAGATACGAACGCTACGCCGGACGGTTTGCGGCAAAAGAGGCAGCAATGAAGGCTTTAGGAACAGGGTGGCGACGCGGGGTCCGCTGGGTCGATTTGGAGGTGGTGCGGGAGGCCGGCGGGCGGCCGACGCTGGCACTGGGGGGCGAGGCGGGAAAAATTGCCCAGCAGCTCGGAGTGAAGCATGTCGCGCTGAGCATCACGCATACGACGGCTCAGGCACTGGCGCAAGTCATTTTCGAGGCATAGGGCCATCCGGCCTGCGCCACATCTCCCAGCAGGGAATTCCCTTCCTCATTCGAAATGTACACATCCAGCCAGTGGTTGGACGGATGAGTCCCGCGAACACGGACTTTCAGATAATTGGTGGAGAGCGCGGGCGTGGCACTCGAAGGGCCCTGTCTGTCAGAACGAAGTGTAAGGAGGCGAAGAGTGCGGCCGATTTGAGATTGGCGGAAGGCGGCGGCTTTCTTTTCGCCAAGGGAGCGGAGTTCGCGGGCGCGGCGCTTGATGATGGCGCCAGGGACAGGGTTCGAAAGGGTCGCGGCTTTTGTGCCGGGCCGTTTCGAATACGAAAAGACATGCAAATAGGTGAACGGCAGTGATTCGATGAACGCTAGTGTTGCGGCGTGTTCGTCTTCCGTTTCGCCCGGGAAACCGGTGATGACGTCGGCGCCGATGGCGGCATGCGGGAGGCGTTCACGGATGAGCTCCACACGGCGGGCATAATGCTCGGCGCGGTACCAGCGGTGCATCGCGGCGAGAATGCGGTCGGAGCCGGACTGCAAAGGGATGTGGAAGTGCTGGGCGAGGCGATCGGTCGACGCAAAGAGTTCGACGAGGTCTTGCGTGACGTCCAGCGGTTCGATGGAGCTGATGCGAAGGCGCACGATTGAGGTTTCATGAAGAATCCGGCGGAGGAGGTCTTCGAATTCGACACGAAGCGAAAGGTCGCGGCCATAGGTGCCGAGGTTGATCCCGCTGAGGACGATTTCTTGATATCCGGCTTCGCTAAGATTCCGGATTTCCTGGATGACGGATTCAGGGGGAAGGCTCCGGCTTCTTCCGCGGACAAACGGAATCACACAGTACGAGCAGCGAGAGTTGCAACCATCCTGAATTTTCAGGGTCGGGCGCGTGTGGCTTCCTTCCCCGCCGAGGACCGGAGTGGCAAGCAGGACGGTCTGTTCGAGAATGTCACCGCTCAGGGTTTTTGCCGGAAGGGGGGAAAGTGACATGGCCGAGGGTACGAGGGCGGCGGCGGGAAAGAAACCATTCAAATTTGAAGCTGAGGACATCTCAGAGATCGCCTCGATAAGTGCGGGTATTTGAGGCTTATGAGAATTGCCGACAACCCAGGAAACGCCGGGAAGAACCGCTAGTTCTTCGGGAGCGCGCTGAGCGTAACAGCCGGTGACGATGACACGAATGGCGGGGTTTGCCGCATGAAGCTTTCGAATGGCATCGCGAGCCTGCGCATCCGCAGAGGCCGTGACCGTACAAGTGTTGACCACCACGATGTCCGCGGCAGCAGCTTCGGAGGCGGAGGTGCAACCGCGGTCAAGCAACTGGCGTTCGAGGACGGCACCATCCGCTTGCGTGGCGCGGCAGCCAAATTGTTCGATGTAGAAGGTCGGCATCTAAAACCAGCAAAGACACACAGAAAGATTCGACGAACATTTCACCGAGCGCTTAGAGGCTCGGACGAATCCGTGGCTCCAGATCAAGCTAATCGAAACCCAGTTTGCACGCCACGCGGGCCACGGCGCAGCGCATCTGCACCTCCGCAACAGACAGAGCGCTTTACAAGAATAGCGGGTTTGCCATAGTGCGCAAAGGGAAAGAGGGGCCAAAACCTGGAATTGGCCCGGACCTGCCTTTACTCGCCGGAGGTTGCGCCGCTACAATCTTCCAGCATCCATGGCCCATCAACGACGCAACCCTTCCGCGCTGGACAATCCGAAACTCACGATCGTTGTTCCCGTTTACAACGAGAAGGCGACGATTGACGAGATCCTGAGGCGCGTGCTGGACACCGAGGTACGCAAGGAAGTGATTGTCGTTGATGATTGCTCAACTGATGGAACGCGTCAAATTCTGGAAAACATGGCCGCGCGGCAAGCGAACGGCGAAGCCTTCGCTCCTGCGCAAGATGGCAGCGGCCCCATCGAGTTGAGAGACTTGCGGTTTCTCTTCCAGGCGCCAAATCAGGGCAAGGGCGCCGCGCTGCGGCGCGGTTTTGCGCAAGCGACGGGTGAGATTGTGCTGGTGCAGGATGCGGACCTCGAATACGACCCGCGCGATTACTCAAAGTTACTGGAACCCATCTTGGACGGCCGCGCGGATGTTGTGTATGGGTCGCGGTTCCAAGGCGGGCCGCAGCGCGTGCACTACTTCTGGCACTACGTCGCGAACAGAATACTGACACTGCTTTCGGACATCTTCACAAATCTGAAGCTGACCGATATGGAGACCTGCTACAAAGCCTTTCGGAGAGAAGTGCTGAAAGGGATCGAGCTCAAGTCCAACCGATTTGGATTTGAACCGGAGATCACGGCCAAAATCGCGAAACACAAGTGGCGCATCTACGAAGTGCCGATTACATATGCGGGCCGAACGTACGAGGAAGGCAAGAAAATCACCTGGAAAGACGGCGTCCAGACGTTGTGGTGCATTATCCGCTATAACCTCGCCGACTGATCCTGGACGGCCCGGAATCAGCATATCCGTTGGGATGTTTCTGCTTCCACGTCCAGGCTGACTGAATAATCTCTTCGAGCGAGGAATGCGATGCCTCCCAGCCCAGTGCGTGCTTGAGTTTTTCCTTGCTGGCGACTAGCACGGCGGGATCACCGGAGCGCCGCGGACCGAGTTTGCGCGGAATTTTGCGTCCGGTGATGTGCTCCGCGACATCGATTACTTCGAGGATCGAAAAACCACGGCTATTGCCGACATTGAAAGCTTCGCCGGCAACGCGGTCGATTTCCTCCAGCGCGCGAACGTGGGAATCGGCGATGTCGAGCACATGGATGTAGTCGCGGACGCAAGTTCCATCAGGGGTCGGGTAGTCCGTACCGAAGACATCGACATACGGCAGGCTGCCAGCAGCGGCGTCGAGAACCCGGGGAATGAGATGTGTTTCCACGCGATGATGCTCCCCGCGATCAGCAGAGGCGCCGGCGGCGTTGAAATACCGGAGGCTGACATACTTAAGACCGGCATAAGCCTTGTAATCCGCGAGAATCTGTTCGAATAGAAGTTTGGATTTCCCGTAAGGATTGATGGGCGCCTTGCGGTGGTCTTCGGGGATGGGAACGATTTCGGGCTCGCCATAAGTTGCCGCGGTTGACGAAAAGATGAATTTTCTTACGCCGTGGCGCGTCATGGCATCGAGGAGATTCACGCCGCAAGCAACGTTTGCAGCGTAAAACGTGCTGGGTTCCCGTACCGATTTGGCGACCAAGGCTTCGCCGGCAAAGTGCATCACGGCATCAATCTTGTGCTGAGAAAAAACGCTCTCAATCTGCGCGCGATCGCCAAGGTCCGTCTGACAAAAGATCGCACCCGGAGGCACGGCCGCACGGTGACCCTCCAACAAACTGTCCAGGGCGATGACCGACATGCCGCGGGCAAGCAACACTTCGGCGCAGATGCTGCCGATGTAGCCTGCCGCGCCGGTAACCAGAATATTCACCTGTGCGCTCTCCTGGAGAAAGCCAAAAGCGTAAGCGCGTGGCGCTTAATGTCGCGGGCTGCGACCACAATGTCCACACAAAAAAAGATGCGGCAGTCCTGCAAGTTTTGACAAAAGTTAAGCCTGCGACAAGCGGCGCTGGAAGGTAAGAAGGATCAGGTCTGCGCGGCGGCGCACGCCAAATTTGTTGAGCAGGTTTGAGACATGAAACTTCACGGTGCGCTCCGCAATGTTGAGTCTGTTGGCGATCTCTTTGTTGGAAAGATTTTCCAGCAGTGAATCGAGAACTTCCTGTTCCCGGCGGCTGAGATTGGTGACGGAATCGGTCTTCAGTCTGCGCCCCTGCCCCGTGAGGATGGAATCAACGAAGCCGGACAGAAGCTGGCGCGGTACCCAGAATCCGCCACCAGCAACCAGCGGGAGTGCGCGGATCAACTGATCGCGGGCCTCGACGTAGGTCAGAAGACCCTTTACGCCAAGCCGCAGGAGCGAGAAGCTGTTGGAATCGTTGTGCTGCTCACCCACAACGATGAGCCGAGCCTCCGGGTAGCGTTCCAGGATATTCGTCAGAAGCGCGCCGGTGGCGGGTTTCGCGGCATGCGCGTCGACGACGTAAACCTGAGCCTGAGGCGGCTCGAGATTGCGCAAATCAGGCGCAAGCGTGGATTCCAGCTGTTTGGCGACAACTTTGAAGGGAGCCTTTCCTAGAATTCGCTCGAACTCGCTCAGCACCAGGGGATGCGGCGAGAGGATGCAAACCGTCAGTTTGGAGGAAGCACGTTTCGTAGTCACTGTCCGCTAGCGTAGTGAAAACTGGCCAAAGGGGCAAGGCCCTTTGGAACAGCTGTACTCGAATTGTTACTGACACCTACGATGCATTTCCCCGTGGCACCAACTTCAAGAGAATCTCGACAATCCGTTTGGCTGTGTGGCCGTCCCACAGACGTGGGACGCGGCCCGCTTTTCCTTTTCCTGCCAAAGCATTGCGAGCGGCAGCTACAATCTTGGCAGGATCGGTACCAACTCGCAAGTTCGTGCCTTCGGAAATGGTTACGAGACGCCCGGTGAAGCGTACGCTTCCCGCGTCAGCATGCAGTATAGCATCGGCGAATTGGACTTTGGGCGTGGCGTATGCGCCATTCACACGAAAAAAGCACCATTTCAATGCGGGAGCATTCGTTTCTGAGGGCAAACTTGCGTAAAATCAGGTAGTTGGCAAGACCGGCTTTCTCTATGGCTGCCTCATTTCACAAGAGAACCGAGAAAGGACTACTGCCTTTCAACGGATGCGTCCGCTGAATGAATCCGCCAAGATCCTGCGGGAATTGCTCGCAGAGAGAATCCTCGTGCTTGACGGCGCGATGGGGACCATGCTGCAGCAGCGCAACCTCACAGCGGCGGACTTCGGTGGACCCGCGCTTGAGGGATGCAATGAAAACCTGGTTCGAACGCGTCCCGACGTGGTCTCAGACATTCATCGCCTGTACTTGGAAGCTGGCGCCGACGTTATTGAAACCAACTCGTTCAATGGCACCAAGAGCGACCTGATCGATTATGGCCTTGCTGACCAATCCTACGAACTGATGGTAACGGCGGCGCGACTTGCCCGGAATGCGGCCGACGAATATTCGACGCCACATAAGCCACGATTTGTTGCTGGTTCGATGGGTCCGACGCGGAAGGCGATCACGATCACGAGAAATATAGGCTTTGAGCATTTGAAGAGCGACTACTACAACCTGGCCAAGCCGCTCATCGATGGCGGCGCAGACCTCTTGATCATCGAAACCTGTCAGGATACGCGGAACATCAAAGCGGCGATCCTCGCCATTCAGAAACTTTCAAGAGAGATTGGCAGTGAGGTGCCGTTCATCATATCGGTGACCATTGAGCCCATGGGCTCGATGTTAGCGGGGCAGACCATCGAGGCGATGTGGGCCTCATTGCGATATGCCAAGCCGCTGGCGTTTGGAATGAATTGCGCAACGGGGCCGGAATTCATGACCGACCACATTCGCACGCTGAGCCAGCTCACGGGCGAGTTTGTCTCCTGTTACCCGAATGCGGGGCTGCCCAATCCTGAGACAAGTCAGTACGGGGAGACGCCAACGTCACTGGCGGCGCAACTCGAGAAATTTGTCGATCACGGATGGCTCAATGTCGTGGGCGGGTGCTGCGGAACAACGGAAAAACACATTCACGCGATTGCGCAAATGGTGGAGGGTAAAAAGCCGCGCCAGCGTCCGGCGGAGTCGCATCGCGCAGTTTATTCGGGGATTGAATCGATAGAGGCGGAGGAAAGCACACGGCCTCTCCTCGTGGGCGAGCGGACAAACGTAATCGGGTCGCGCCTGTTCAAGAACCTCGTCGCTGAAGAAAAATGGGAAGAGGCAAGCGAGATTGCGCGGCGGCAGGTGCGCGGCGGGGCGCAAATCGTGGATGTGTGCCTGCAAAGTACCGAGCGCGATGAAAAGAAGGACATCCCCCTCTTTTACGAAAAGCTGATTCGAAAATTGAAGGCGCCGGTGATGATTGATACCACCGATTCCGTGGCGATCGAGCTGGCGCTGACCTATTGCCAGGGAAAATCCATCATTAATTCGATCAATCTGGAGGACGGTGAGGAAAAATTTGAACGGGTAGTACCGATCGCGCGTGAATTCGGCGCTGCCGTGGTGGTCGGGTGCATCGACGAAGACCCACTGCAGGCTCAGGCCTTTACCCGCGAGCGAAAACTGGCAATCGCGCAACGTT
>QHYF01000174.1:6202-9127 GCA_003224075.1 Acidobacteriota bacterium | reverse complement strand
TCTTGTACTCCTGAATCACTTCCTTCAGAGCCCGGGCATCGAGCCCCGTGTCGAGCTTAGCCTTCTTCTGTTTCTTCTTTTTGTCGAAGACTTCGTCGAAAGCGAGTTTGGGAATCTCAAGAACGACATTCCCGAACATTTGGATGAGACGTCGGTAAGAATCGTAAGCAAACCGGGAATTGTTGCTTCGCCGGGCCAGCGCTTCCACGCTCTGATCGTTGAGCCCGAGGTTGAGGATCGTGTCCATCATTCCCGGCATGGAGAACTTTGCCCCGGATCGTACGCTGACCAGTAGCGGGTTTTCGCCTGTGCCCAACCTCTGACCCTGCAGTTGCTCCAGGCGGCGGAGCGCGTCTTCCAGTTGGCGCGTGACTTCAGGAGACACCTTTCCGCCACTACGCATGTACTCACGGCATGCCTCCGTCTGGATGGTGAAGCCGGGAGGAACAGGCAGTCCGGCATTGGTCATCTCGGCCAAGCCTGCGCCTTTGCCCCCTAGTTCGTTTTTCATCGTGCCGTTGCCTTCGGCTTTTCCATCAGCGAAAAAATAAACGTACTTGACGGGGCTCACCCCGGATGGCGCTTCGTGTGTTTCAGGTAGTGTGTAAGTACTCACGGATTTGTCCTTTTTGCGGAACTAACTCATGAATTCGAGCCTCACGCTTTATGAAGCATTTCTCTCGATAACGGTCTTCCGCAACGTCGGGAGTCGTGAAGCTCCCTGGGAAGATTATCGAGGAGAGCAAACCAGTTTACCCGATTATCTCCCTGTTGATCATAGCTGCTGTCGAAAAACCCGGGGATAGCTCCATTCGCAGGCTGGTTAAGGGATCGGCCGGCGTCGTTAGAGATGTGCCAAAATAATTTGTGCCACTCTAAGGGGTCACCCCAAACGAATGGGAACAAAATGGGAACAATTACTGCCAAACGCTATCCAAAACGGTCGTACAAGACACAGGTAAAGGCTTTGGGAGCTCGTTCGGTGAACCTAACCGAGCGTTCCTTGAAGCGCTTCCCGCAACAGTTCCTGTTTTTGTGAAGTTAGCTTTTTCCCCTGTTCCGTAAGGTAGAACACGTCGATAGCCTTCTGGCCTTCGGTATCAATGAGCGCGACCTCGATGTTGCATTCCAGTCGCGCCAGCGTCGAGCCGATTTCATAGAGCAGCCCGGGGTGATCTTGCGTGACGATTTCCATCAAAGTGCTCTGCGCCGACGACCCATCGTCGAAGCTGATGCTCCTCTCCACGGCGACTTTCGGCGTCCGCGCGCGGCTTGCACTCTCGCGGCCTTTCAGCAGCGGTTCTAGACGCGCCTTCCCGTTTATGACATCCACAAGACTCTTGCGGAAGCGCCCGACTTCGCTCGGATTCAGCTCCAGTGTGTGGTGCATATCCGCGAAGTGGAATGTATCCAGCACCACGCCATCGGCATTCGCGAAAGCATCCGCTTTGTTAATGTTCATGCCCCAGCCGGCAAGCACCCCCGAAATCGTGGCGAAAAGGGCCGGGCGGTCGGCCGTGAGCAGTGTCAGCGTGAATCCGTGGCGGTTCGCGGCTAATTCGGTCTGCACCGGTTCCGTGCTCAGTTTCTGGTAAAGGGCGAAGTGCGCGGCGATCTCCGCCGCCGAATGCACGGCGAGATACCGCCGGGGGAATCCTTCGAGGAACTTCTCGATCTCTTCCAGCGTGGCCTCGCACGCCAGCGCCTTTACCCGCTGGAGGAGCGGGACTTCATCTGGAGCGTGTAACCGGTCGCGATCCAGCGTCCGGCTGAAGTGGTTCGAAGTGGCTACGAAAAGCTGCCACAGCATTTCCGCCTTCCACGGAGTCAGCGCTTCGGGATTCACGGAGTGAATGTCCGCATAAGTCAGCAGGCACAGTCTTTGAAGCCGTTCCTGCGTTGCCACGGAGTCCGCAAAGGCCGAAACGGTTGCAGGGTCGAAGATGTCCCTGCGCTGCACGGTGGCGGACATGTCCAGGTGGTGTTCGATGAGGAAGCAGACTTCCTCTTTCTCTTCCGGAGAAAGTTTCAGCCGCTGCGCGGCGCTTTCGAGCGCGGTGAGGCTGCCCGCGATGTGATTCTCCGCTGGCATTCCTTTTCCGACATCGTGCAGCAGCAGCGACAAGATGAGCAGGTCTCGCCGCTCGGCGGTCTTCCAGAGCGGCGCAAAATGCGCCCCTCTCGCGTCCGGCGGATCTGCCAATTCCTGCAAGTGTTCGATGGTCCGCAGGGAGTGCTCGTCGACGGTATAGCGGTGATAGAAATCGCGCACCACCAGCGAATCGATCATTCCGAATTCGGGCAGGATTTCCATCAACAGTCCCAGCCGTTGCATCGGCCGCAGCGCCACTCCGGGATAATCGGAACCGAGAATTTCGCGCAGCGTGGGCCAGGATATTTCCGCGTTCCGGCAAGGAAGTTCCGGGTGCGTCAGGATATAGCTGATCGTGCGCTCTGCTTCGCGGCTCAGCGGAGTCCCCGTGCGGGCCGCCTCCGCAAAGAGCGAGTAGGTGATCGCGCGGTCCGAGAGCGCAGGCTGGTCCACGACTTCCAATAGCCCGTCGCGTACCGCGAAAAATCGGCTATCGCCCGGCTCAAGCCTTGCCGCGCGCGCCGCGTTGAAGAAGCGCTGCTTCAGAGTCAACGGAACGGGCGCCTTCTGCTCGAGATAGCGCAGCAATTGGCGGTTTAGCGTGCGGGCGTGACGGAAGTATTGCCGCATCCACTCTGCCGGCGTTCGGGCAACCCCGTCTCCCACGCCCAACGCGCGTTCTGCGGCCGCCGCCTGCAGCTCATAGGTGAGCGTGTTATCGTTCCGGCCGTTGCTGTAATGCAGAAAACATCGGAAGCCGCTGAGAAAGTCGACGGCCGCCGCGGAAACCTCTTCTTCTGCAGTGATGTTTCGATCGTTTTTTTTGCCGTTCG
>QHYF01000174.1:0-6111 GCA_003224075.1 Acidobacteriota bacterium | reverse complement strand
GCGCCAGCAGAAAAGGCCGCGCCTGCCTTTCCGATGCAGGAAGTATTTTCGTATCCAGCCTTTCAAATAGTGTGGAATCGCCCGACAGGAATCTGCGGTCCAGCAACGCCAGGTGGAATTCCGCGTTGTCCTCTTCGGTGCGCTTGCACTCTTCGAGAGTGCGTCCTGCCGAGCTGACTCGGAATCCGATGTCCCACAACGTCCGCGAAAATTCGGAGATGAGCGGCCGCGATTCCTCTTCTGCTCTTTCGCTTCCGAATAAGAACAGAATGTCGAGATCGGAGTAAGGAAAGAGCATCCGCCGCCCGTATCCGCCCAGTGCGAGCAGGCAAAGCCCGTCCGGCTCCCGGTCGTGGACCCGCAGGAGCTCGGCGAAAATCTGCTCAACGTTGCGGTCCGCCAGGTCGCACTGCGCGAGAAGTACTTCTCGCGCACCCGCACCCGCCTCAAACTGTTGCCGGATGCGTTGTCGTTCGGCATCGGCCTGCGAGCCGAGCACGGATAAAGGCGTCGGAGTGCCTTGCATGTTCTTTGCGGGTGGGATGCCCGGACCTAAACCGGGGCGTGCGGCGGTTGTCACGTTGATCTCCTGGCTGTCAGTGCGTTGACTGCGCGGCGGTCAATCGTGAATGGCTAGAGCGCGTTTTCACCGCGCTCCTCATTGCGGATCCTGATGGCTTCCTCAACCCTCGATAGGAATATCTTACCGTCACCAATCTTTCCTGTCTTGGCCGTCTTCATGATTGTGTCTACCACGCGGTTCACCAGTGCGTCTGGCAGCACCATTTCCAGTTTTATTTTCGGCAACAGGTCCACCGTGTATTCGCGCCCACGGTAGACCTCCGTGTGCCCTTTTTGACGCCCGTGCCCGCGCGCTTCCGTCACCGTCATTCCTTCAATGCCGATTTCGCGCAGCGCATCTTTCACGGATTCAAACCGCGAGGGCTGAATGATTGCCTCGATTTTCATCATGGATGTTTCCGCTCCGCCCCCTGCCTGACGCTCTCTTGCCAGCTTCCTTTACGACTCCAGGTTATAAGCTTCTTCACCGTGTTGCGTGATGTCCAAGCCTTCGATCTCGTGTTCTTCCGGTACCCGCACGCCGGTCAGCAAATCCACGATCTTCAGCAGCACGATTGTTCCCACCAGCGCAAAAACCCATGCGATCAGAATGCCAACCAGCTGGTTGCCTACCTGGCCCCAATGCCCGTCGAGCCCGCCCACCGCTTTGCCCGCCCCAAAGATGGGGTTGATCACTTGCTGAGCGAACACCCCCGTGAGTAGCGCCCCGATTGTTCCGCCCGCGCCGTGCACCCCGAAGGCATCCAGCGCGTCATCATAACCGAACACGGCTTTTACCTTTGTCACCATCCAGTAGCAGACCGCGCCGGCGATCAATCCGATAGCCAGCGCTGGCATCGGCGCCACAAATCCCGCCGCCGGGGTAATGGCCACGAGTCCCGCCACCGCGCCGGAAATCGCGCCCAGCGCGCTGGCACGTCCGTTCCTGATCCATTCGGCTGCGCTCCAACTCAGGGCCGCAGCGGCGGCTCCAAAGTGCGTGGCCACGAACGCGCTCGACGCCAGCGAGTTAGAAGCCAGCGCGCTGCCCGCGTTGAATCCGAACCATCCCACCCACAGCAGGCACGCGCCGATGAAACTCAGCACCAGGCTGTGCGGCGGCATCGGCTGCTTTGGATAGCCGGTGCGCTTCCCGAGATACAGCGCACAGACCAACGCGGAGACGCCCGAAGAAATGTGCACGACGGTCCCGCCCGCAAAATCCAGCGTCGGGAATTTTCCGCCGAGCGAGGCGTTCAGAAACCCGCCTTTGCCCCACACCATATGCGCCAGCGGCGCGTACACCACCAGGAACCACAGCATCAGGAACAGTACCGTTCCGCTGAACTTCATGCGCTCGGCCGTCGCGCCCGTGATTAGCGCGGGCGTGATGATGGCGAACATCAGCTGGTACACCATGAACGTCATCTGGGGAATCGTCCCGGAGTAGTCTGGGTTCGGGTCGGCTCCTACGCCGCGCAAGAACGCATGCTCGAATCCTCCGATGACGGACCCGTTCCCGCCAAAGCACAAGCTGTAGCCCACCAGCGCCCACATCACCGTGATCAGCGCCATCAGCGCAAAGCTCTGCATCATGATCGCCAGGGTGTTTTTCCTCCGCACCAGCCCGCCATAGAACAGCGCCAGTCCCGGCCCGGTCATCATCAGCACCAGCGCCGCGCTTACCAGCATCCACGCGTTGTCGGCCGAAGACTTCGCCTCGGTCACCCGCTGGTCCAGTTGCGCCAGTTTTTCGTTGACCGACGTTGCGGGTTCAGGGGTTGCGAGGGAAGCGGCAAGCGTCAAAGGAATGGCCGAGGACTGCGTTGCGGCGGGAGTGGGCGATTGCTGTGCGAAGAGCGGAGCAACGGCGAGCAGGACGATGCCAAGCACCAGGACAGGCCTGAATCTACACTTCCATCCTACGCACTTCATATATATGTCATCTCCGCTGGCTCTGGATTCGACTGCCGGGGACCCGCCACTTTGCCGCACAGCATTATACGCATCCCCGCCCCGCCTCATAGTTTGAAATTTTCATATCCCGCATTCGTTTTTCTGATACGTCGCTCTCCGCTCGCTTTGAAATGTGCGCCTTATAAGCTTCTGCGAACGTCTTCCCTTGTGTAATCCGTCCTCCAGCGTATAATGCCATTCGGCCAGACGACTAGCCGCCGTATTCCATTTCAGCGCCAAGGGTTTCGAGCGATGACCGAACGCATACCCATGGAGATCAACGTCCGCGAGTCCGGGGGAGTGTCAGTAATCGACGTTCACGGCCGGCTCACCATCGGCGAACCCAGCGAGCAACTCCACGAAGCCCTCCAATCCTTGATTGACGGCGGTGTGCGCAAGGTCATCGTCGTGCTCACGGCCATCCCTCAGATCGACAGCTCCGGCCTTTCCACGCTCGTGCGCATCTCCATCAAACTAGCGCGCGAAGGCGGCGTCCTGCGGCTGGTTTGCGGGCCGGGCCGCGTCCGCGACGCTCTCACCGTCACCCGCCTGATCGAAGCCATCCCCACCTTCGACTCTGAATCCGCCGCCCTCGCCAATTTCGCGTAAACACGCGTGTCCGCTCGATTTCAACTTTTACGTATTAGGCTTCAATGGATAGGCGAAAGGAACTTCCCTGAAGAAAACTACCCGCCCTTTTTCAGTTCGGCGAGCACCAGCTTGGCCAGTTCCTTCAGCGTTTCGAACACGCCCTGTCCCTGAATCGCAATGCCCTCAAGCACCGGCTCACCTTTTTTCCGTAGCTGCTTGGTCAGTTCCGGGACGGGCATCGCGTTCGGCAGGTCGCGCTTGTTCAACTGCAGCACGTAGGGGATCGTCGCGAAATTCAGGTTGTGCTCCTTCAAGTGTTCTTGCAGGTTTTCCATCGTTTCGAAATTCGCGTCCAGCCGTTCTTCCTGTGAATCCGCCACGAACACCACGCCGTCCGCGCCTTTCAGGATCAATTTGCGGCTGGCTTCGTAAAACACCTGTCCAGGCACCGTATATAAATGAAAACGCGTCTTGAAACCGCGCACCGTTCCCAAATCCAAGGGCAGGAAGTCGAAGAAGAGCGTGCGGTCCGTTTCCGTCGCCAGGGAGACCATTTTCCCTTTCTGGTTTTGTCCCGTGTGATCGTAAATCCACTGCAGGTTGGCGGTCTTTCCGCCAAGACCGGGACCGTAGTACACCAGCTTGCAATTAATTTCGCGCGCGGGAAAATTGATGAAAGGCACTTTGTCGTTAACCAGAATTCGGCCACAAACTTATAGCATACAGAGTACAGGCAGGCCAGTTTCTCGCCTGCGTCCGTCACCCGCTGGGTCCTCTCACCAACAGTTTCCGCGAAAATCTTCGGAACTCCACGCTCTATTTTCGCTGATGCCGCCGTTCGGTAACGCCTCGCTCTTCCATCACAACAAAATGGGTCCTGCGCGCGTACGTGTCGTACGTTGACGCCAGAAACCTCCTCTGTTACATTCGCCCCATGACAAAAGCGCGCAAGCCCTCTTCAGGGTCATCCGCCCGATCGCATGGTACCGCGCGGAATCAGTCTAAGTTACAGAAAAAGAAGACTTTAACTCCGCCTCCCCCGGCCCAGCGCGGCGGCGTCGAGCTGGTTGACCCGCGAGTTCAAGCGCAACTCAAACTCTACGAGGAAGCTCTGGCTCTGTTTCATCAGCAAAAATTCTCCAGGGCCAAGCAGGAGCTCGAAAAAGTTCTGGAAGGTCCCAGCAAAGAACTTGCCGACCGCGCGCGCATGCACGTCAAGATCGCCGAGCAGCGCATGAGGCCGGCGCACGAGCAGAATCCTCGCACCGCCGAAGAACACTACCAGCGGGGTGTCACCATGATGAACATCGGCCGCTGGGACGACGCGCGCGAAAGTCTCGACAAAGCCCGCAAAGCCGCTCCCAAGGCCGACCATATTCATTACGCTTTGGCCGCGCTCGATTGTCTTACCGGCGAAGCCGATTCCGCTCTGGCCAATCTCAAGGTCGCCATCCAGCTCCGCCCGGAAAACCGCTATCACGCGCGCAATGATGAGGACTTTGCTTTTCTCCAGGAAGACCCGCGCTTTACCGAATTGCTCTATCCGGAACAAGACGGCGCGGGTGCATGAGCCTTTTCCGTGCTTACTAGCGGTTTTTGTAGCGGCAGGCTTTAGCCTGTCCTGTCTTTCCCTTCTCTGTGGCCTCCGCGATCTCTGTGCTGAATTCTTTCCTGTAGAATGAAGTCGCCTGATTGCTTTAGAGCCGAAGATGAAAAAACGCGCTGCGAATTCCAATTCTCTTTCGCACGGCTTCCGCGTTGTCGCTCTTGGCGGCGGCACCGGGCTTTCCACTCTCCTTCGCGGCCTCAAAGAGCACGTCACCCGGCGCATCGAAGATCATGTCAGCCCCGAGCGCCCCGTCGCTGATCTCGCCGCCATCGTCACGGTCACGGATGACGGCGGAAGCTCCGGTCGCCTCCGCCGCGAAAATCGCATCCTCCCGCCGGGCGACATCCGCAACTGTATGGTCGCCCTTTCAAAGGACGAAGCTCTGCTGGGCCGCCTCTTTCAATATCGCTTCCATGCGGGCCACGGCCTCATTGGCCACAATTTCGGCAATCTTTTCCTCGCTGCTCTCACTCACGTCACCGGAGATTTTACCGAAGCCATTCGCGTGAGCAGCAAAGTGCTCGCCATCCGCGGCCGCATTTTTCCTTCCACGCTTTCAAACGTTCATCTCGTGGCCACGCTCGAAAATGGCCGCGTCGTCCACGGCGAAACCCGCATCACCGCCAGCCGCGCGCCCATCAAAAAACTCAGGCTCTCGACGCGCGGCGTGCGGCCGCTCCCCAAGGCCGTCGAAGCCATCAAGCAAGCCGACCTGATCCTCCTCGGTCCGGGTTCGCTCTACACCAGCATCCTTCCGAATCTCCTGATCCCGGAAATTGCCAGCGCGATCGCCAAGTCCAAGGCGCCACGCGTCTACATCGCCAATCTCATGACCCAGCCCGGCGAAACTGCCGGCTACGCTCTCGCCGATCATCTCCGCGCCATCCAAAAACACGTCCCCCATCGTGTCATTGATTGTATTGTTGCCAACCGCCAGCCCGTCTCGCCCGAAGTTGCACGGCGCTATCGCGCCAAGGGCGCTGAACCGGTCGCTGTCGATCTGCCCGAACTCCAGAAGCTCGGGTTCCGCGTTATCCTCGACAATCTTCTCGAGGAACACGCCGTCATCCGCCACAACACCCGCCGCCTCTCCCGCCTCCTCCTCGAACAATTCCTCCGCCGCTAGCGCACATTCACACTTTCTCGTCTGTCTGGGCTTTGACGACGTAAACGAAGCAGTCCCCCTACACCCCGGCATTTTTGTATGAATATCAAAACAAAAGACTTACAAAATTTGCATTTCGTAAGTGATTGATTCTAAAAGGCGCATCTTCGATTGATTGCAGGACTGGGAAAACACCGGGGAAAAGAAAAACACAGCAGGGCTGCCGCGTTCCAAACGTAGGTTTACCCATTTATGATAATAACAGAGAAGGCAGAACGAGTCAAGGAAA
>QHYF01000142.1 GCA_003224075.1 Acidobacteriota bacterium | reverse complement strand
GTAATTTTGCAGCGTATCGATATTGGAGTAGGGATAGCCGGAATGTAGATCCGCGATGGGACTGAACTTAAGGCTTTTCGGCAGAGAAAAAATCCCCCAGGTCACAACCCGGTTGGGCACGTCATAAGGCAGGATGCCATACACATTTGTGCGAACGACCGGCTGTTCGAAAGGAACGAGCACAGCAGAAAGATTGTTCAAATCTCCGCGTGTGCGGCTCCGGATGTAGGAGACATTTATCTCATCGGTTCGATGAAAGGTGAAATGCGCGGTACTTTCCAGCTCGCGATAATGCGATGAGCCCATGTTCGTAAGAGCCAAAAAGGATTGCCCACCCGCCATAGCTGTGAGTGGATTCACGGCGAAAAGGTACGTCGTGTGGCTATCGATGTAACCGACACGCAAAAACCAGTTTTTCCGCAACTCTTGCTCCACTTCGACATTCCATGTGAGGTTGCGTGGCGTCGTGCCCGGCTGCCTCGGCAAACCGCTGGCCGTCAGTGGATTCAACCCGCCAGCGTAGACATTCGTGTAAGCCACGGGGAGCCCGCTCGGCAAGCCCGCCGTATCGAATGGCGTAATCACTCGAGTCGGGTTGGCTGCGAAGTCTCCGGCCAGAAGCGGCAGTAAACTGTAGAACAAGCCAGCGCCCGTCCGAATTACGGTCTTGCCCTCTTTGCCCGGGGAATAAGCCACACCGGCGCGCGGAGCCAGCGCTGCGGACCAACCATTGGTTTCGCTCGACAAACGCGTCCCCAGATCCACGGCCCAGTGGGAGCCCAGAACCCAATGATCCTGGATGAACTCGGCCGCTGCCGAGTCCGACGCGTTCTGAATCGCCCCCGAAAGAAAAGTAATTTCTTCCGCCAAAGTCCCATCCTGACGAAGAATCCGCACAGGATTCGAACTGCTGACTCCCACGTAGGACCGCTGATCGAAATCCGCGCCCACGTGGAGCTCGTGGCGGCCGAGCCAGTGTTTCTCGGCAAATTGGTACGCGGAGACGACTTGAAATTCCTTGCCCCTGCGCGACCATTGATTGAAGAAATTCCCGCCCCAGCCTTCCGGTGCGATTAGCATATCCGCAGGCCCCTGACCATGCGCATTGCTGTCAAACCGCGTGTACTGCGCAACGGTGCTGAAGATTGCGCCGGAGCTAAACTGGAACCGATCCGTTAGACCCACCGTCACGCCCTTTTGGTCCAGGTCGTTCGAGGCAGGCTGAGGAACGAGAGCATTGATCTCCGCATGCTGTACCCGCAGCGGGTACGCGTTCACCGTGAGCGTCACCACGTGTGTCTTGGAGAGGATCGCTTCGAAGGTCGAAAATGTACTAAACCCCTGCTTTTTGCTGATGTCAAAGGGCCAGGGCAAGCCTCGCACCGTGCGCTTTTTCATGTCGTACTGGAAAATCTCCGAAAAGAGCAGTTTGTGTTTGAGTAGTGGTGCGCTGAAGTCGAACCCCGGCGTCGCCTCCTGGAATCCGACCATACTCCCATTCTTCCCGAGCACGGAAGGGATAAAACTCTTTAGTCTGTAGCTCCACGCATCGTCCGGTGGTTTGGTTTCAACCTTTGTCAATCCGCCGGAAAAGCTTCCCAGGCCCGCGTTATAAGGCGTCTTGTAAACCGCGAAGGACTGCACGGCATCTGTCGGCACAGGCACCGCGAAACTACCGGTCACCGGATCGGTGGTCCGCGCGGAATTGACGAGCAACAAGCTCTGATTCTCGTCCGCGCCTTTGAAGTTCAGTTTTCCATCCTGCGTTTTCACCACTCCAGGGGTGACCGGAAGGACTTCTCGGATCTTTTCCTGCGCTGTCGGAAGCGAAATCAACTGGCGCTGCGTAAGGGCCACGCTCGGGGCCGTCACTTCCTCGGTCGCGATAGACTGAGTCTCTTCGCTGACCTCAACCTTTTCGGTGACGGTCTGGAGCTCGACCCGAATGCTCACGACGGCCGCCTCTCCGGCATTGAGGCTGAGGGCCTTTGTAAAAGGCTTGAATCCCGGTTGGCTTATGGAAATCGTATAGGTTCCAGGCCTGAGGTTCTTGAATTCGTACTGCCCGGCATCATCCGTATCGGCGGTCAGAGGGCTGTCGTCGGGAGGCCCCGGGGTCAACTTTACGGTAATCCCCGCTAGTCCGCTTGAGGCGTCCTCTTGCGTGGTGGTGAGGGTTCCGTGGATGGACCCCAGGGGCTGTTTCTCGTTGCCGGTCTGCGTCACCTGCCCAAGCGTCGGTAACGTTGCGAGCATGAACACACACGCAGCGGCAGCCTGCTGCAACCAACCACATGGCCAGCGGGGAGAGGTTAAGCCCAAGAGGTTTAGGGGCGCGATTTGGCGAACTATTGGTCGGACTAAGCTCATGGTCTTGTCTAGCCAAAGGCTCATTCCCCATTGTCTCGCGAGTAGTTCCGTCCGATTCACCACTATCGCTGGTACCCTTGTCCAGCCAGTGAACATGCCCGTCTTTAGTCAATTTGCAGTTCTGAGATAGGAGGGCCTGCCAAATCCAGGTGTGCCTCCATCCATTTCGACGAATTGATGGGCAAGCTTCAGATAGTTCTCTTTCGCCCTAATCAGGATGTGATTTGACAGCAGCGCTACGGTTTCCGTCGGATGAATCTCTTATCCAAAGTGAAGGACAGCTTTAAAGAAGTTCAGTTGAAATGCCTGATTGACGCTCACCGGAGAAGTCGGTTTCAGATGACTGGCAAGGCACCTACGCGTAACTCATAAAGACGTCAACCTTATCGGAAATCCAAAATCCGTTGGCAGAGCATCATAATGAACGGATGGTGCTGATTATGCGTAGATATACGGCTTGGGTAGTCCGGCTAATCCTAAGCATCCTGACTTGCGGCCTTCCAGCTCTGGCTCAGTCTCCGCAGCCCCCTATCGCACTCGGCGCGGAGAGTGGTCTACCTGGCAGCATCAGCGGAAAAGTTGTTGATCAGACTGGAGCCGTCGTCGCCGGAGCCCAGGTGACGCTTTCACGTGAAGATCAATCCCCAAGCCAAGAAGTGCTATCAGGCGATGATGGGCAATTCTCCTTTGCCAACATCGCTCCCGGGCCCTTCCATCTCGCAATCACGTCGGCGGGCTTCGCGACGCAAGCATGCGCCGGAATACTGCGGTCGGGGGAGAGCTACACTGCCCCGCAAATCGCGATGGCTCTTGCTACAGCTGTCACTGAGGTGCGTGTCGTCCCCTCACGGACCGAAGTGGCAGAAGATCAGATCAAGGTTCAAGAGAAGCAGCGGGTCCTCGGCGTCGTTCCAAATTTTTATGTCAGCTACGACCACCACGCAGTTCCTCTCACCTCTAAGCAAAAGTTCGAGCTTGCCTGGAAGACCACCTTGGATCCCGTCACCTTCGGAGTGACTGGGGTTATTGCGGGAATTCAGCAGGCGCAAAATGACTTCAGTGGATATGGACAGGGCGCACAAGGTTATGCAAAGCGCTACGGCGCCTCCTACGGAGACTTTGTTACGGGCACTTTCATCGGGAGCGCTATGCTGCCATCGCTGCTGAAACAAGACCCGCGTTATTTTTACAAGGGAAGCGGTGCCAAGCGATCACGGATTTTGTATGCGCTCGCCAATTCAGTTATTTGCAAGGGCGACGATGGACACTGGCAGGCAAATTACTCGAGTATCCTCGGAAGCCTCGCGGCAGGCGGTATCTCAAATCTCTACTATCCAGCGAAAGATCGCAATGGAGCGCGTTTAACGTTCGAAAATGGCCTAATCGGGATTGGTGAATCTGCCGCCATCAATCTTCTTCAAGAATTTTTCGTCCGGAAGTTGACAACGAATGCCCCTAACCACGAACCCGCCAGTCCCTAAAACACAATGACTTTCGTACAACATCGCAAGGTTCGTGCTTTCGAGCCATTGGTGCCACCCTCGAGACCCTTTTTGCCGCCTTTTGCCGCCTCGACAAATCGCTAAGTTGTTGTTGGGAAAAAGGATGGTTGGTAGGGGCGGTGGGGATCGAAATCCGCATCTACCGTATCTTCAAGGACTTACAACTAATGCCGCAGAACGGAAAGAAACAGCTTAGCACACTAAGGAACGCTTAGTGCTGCCCTAAAGCTGCCTCGTTTTTCATCCCGCTTTCCGTATCGGCAACAACATTTCGACTACTCTTCCGTGCGCATCCCGCATCGCTTGTGGAACTGCCTGCGTGTAGAGATATTCATCGTGGTCCGAATGTCGGCGTGCCGCAGCAATTCCTGCTGCACCTTCACGTCAACACCAAACGCTCGCAGTGGGCCGCGCTTTATTGACTCTGGCGATTAGACTGACAGACTGCCCGTCACGCCCGAGGTCGGGGGTTCGAATCCTTTCAGCCACGGCACTTCAGGCGCTGGCGCAAACTGGGAACACGCGCCGGCGGACGGCCTATCATCGCGCCAAGTGGAACAGCCAAATCGGGCGGTTCCATCGCAGCTTGAAGGAAGAGGAAGTCTGGACGGGAAATTCGGAGCGTGGAAGAATCGCGGGCCAGCGTCGCTTGTTGGATCCAGGACTACAATCACTACAGGCCTCATCACGGAATCGAAAATCGCACTTCGCACGAGGCCTTCTTGGTTTTTTGCAGGTGTACTAGGGGAAAGAGGCCCTGACTGTCAAAATTAGCGGGGCACTGCGATACCCAACGCTTCTTCTTATGATCGTAAAGTTGATTGCGAATGATTTGTTGAGTCCGACGCGGAATCTTACCTGGATGACTGACGAGTCCAGAGCAGCTCCCGCATGATCGCCAAGGTCGCGACAGCAACCACAAGCCCGGTTAGAGCAAAATATAGGTTCGGCATGAAAGCGCCTAGGAATGTAAGGATCAAGTAAATGGCGATTACGCAGGAGATGATAAAGGTCCAGATGACGAGAGAGACGATGAGCGTTTTCCGTCAATGATTCACACTTCAAAGAGTTCGCTTGGGTTCCACAAGCAACGCTCAGTCGAGCCCATAGTGCCCTTTTGTTGCTAGACGGAGCCTGTCAGCAACCGCAGTCGCAACGGCGATGAACACATAGACGCGCTCCGTGGAAAGGTTTTGCCTCGTAGCTGAAAGACTTTGCCACGAATCCGCAGTTCTTCCTGGTTAACAAGATGTCTTCCAACACTCCAAGGGCCTTTGTTTCAGCAACTTACGTTTGGCCGGCGCCACGCGAAGCCTGGACTGGTTTGGTCCGAAGTGTGCTTTCTCGTAAGTAGTAATAGTCCCCGAACCAGTACCAGGTGTTTACGGGAAGTTTCCTCTCCAAGAACAGAATCTTGCCGCGGGATCCGCGGACTTTAAGGTCGGAACCTCGCGACCGGTATGGATTGAGCGTAGGACACTGAGCGAGTTACACACTGCGTTAGATCGAGACCTTGGAACCGCCGATGCGGCAATTCCGGCGTCCTCAGAGGTGTGTGCGCAGGCGGGTACCCTTGCGTCGGCTGTCGTCCCAGCGGGCGCGGAGGAATCGGTCTCGTTGCTAAAGCGCCTCCTATCCTTTCCCACCATGCTCGGAGCGATGTTGGTTGGGGCAGTTTTCATCACGGCACGCAGCTTCCAGGTGGACCCCGATCTCTGGTGGCACATCAAAACCGGCCAGAACATATTGGCAACACATCATTGGCCGACGACTGACCCGTATTCCTTTACCGTGTCGGGAACTCCCTGGGTAGCCTATGAGTGGCTGGGCGAGGTGCTACTTGGGACAGTGGCGCGTTTCGCCGGCTTAAGGGGACTCGACGCCCTGCTCATGATTCTGGGAGCTGCGATCGCTGTCGCGCTCTATGCATACGGCACCCAGCGGTCGGGAAACTCGAAAGCGGGATTTGCGGCTGCGGCCACCCTGCTTGTTCTCGCAGACGTCTCGTTTTCGCTGCGTCCCCAGATGTTAGGGTATCTGTTTATTATCTTGACGCTCATCGTGCTTGAGCAGTTCCGCCAAAACAAGCCGCGGGCATTGTGGTTTCTTCCGCCACTTTTCTTGGTCTGGGTTAATACGCATGGTTCGTTCA
>QHYF01000141.1 GCA_003224075.1 Acidobacteriota bacterium | reverse complement strand
CGATGATGTCGCGGAGCAGGGATTTCGTGCGTTTGATATTGATGGCGAAATTATCGTCGATGAAGAAGACGGCGATCTGACCGCCTTCGCTTCTCGCCCGGGCTTTCAATAGAAGCAGCTCATTCACCACGCTTTCGTTGGTGCGAAAGCGGATGGAGTCGCCAAAGAAGCCGGTTACCGTGCAGAACTCGCAGCCGTAAGGACAACCGCGCCCAGACTCCATCGGAATGATGCGAAAGGTGCCCCAGCCCTCACCGATACGCTGGAGCGTGCGCTTGGCCCTCTTTGGAACCAAATTAAACTGATCGAGGTTTATTTCGTCCCAGGGAATCGCGGGATATTCCTTGAGACTGGGCTTGCGTTCCTGGCCAAAGTCATCAACCGGAGCGTAGATATCCTTAAGCTTGCCGCGTGCGGCATCCTCGACGATTTTTGGCCAGGTTTCATCGGCTTCACCGAGGGCCACAGCGTCAGCATGGCGCTGACCGCCGTTTCGACCGAGTGCTTCGCCGGCCTCTTCCGTGACGTGAGGCCCGCCCATGACGACGGGCACCCCAACGGCGCGGATAGCATCGGCCATGCGGTAGGCCTTGGCGATCATGCGAGTCATCGCGCCGATCCCGACAAGTCCGATGTTGTGTTCGAGCACATATCGGGCGATGCCGGCTTCGTCCATGGGTTGCGCGTTGCCGTCGATCAGGAAAACTTCGTGGCCGTCGGGAGTCAGTGCCTGGAGGAGAAACATCCAAAGATGCGGCATGAAGTTGCGGGTCACACCGTTATCGGGGTTGTAAAGCAAGATTCGCATGTGCGCTTCTCTAGTTAGAAGGCGCTTCCTTGGCGCTGCGCCGGATTAGCCGCGATCTAAAGGTCCGTTGTCTCGGGGCCGCTGGGGGAACCACCAAACTGGTTCCGAACATACCACGTTCTCGAGGTGCCGGTCAGGCGATTCAAGAAACAATTCCCAGCACTAGTAAACAGGATGGTGCTCGATGGCGGCCGTGCGGCGTGGGCGATGCAGCGTTCCCTGGCTAAAGCCCGGGACAATGCCGCGGCGGTGCAACGGGGAAAAGAAATAGCGCTAGGCTTCTTCTTCGACGAGTTGTTCGCCGTGGGCGGCCTTGTGGGCGGCGATGACTTTTTCCGCGAGTTCGTTGGGGACGTAGTCGTAGTGCGAGAACTCCATGGAGTAGCTGGCGCGACCTTGCGTTTTCGAAATCAGGTCGTTCGCATAGGTGAGCATTTCGGCTAACGGCACTTGCGCCTTGATGATGACGTTGTGGCCGCGCGCTTCACTGCCGGAAATGCGGCCGCGGCGGGAGCTGAGGTCGCCCATCAGGTCGCCGGAGTATTGATCCGGCGCGTAGACTTCGACGTGCATGACCGGCTCGAGGAGCGCGGGGCGAGCCTGCTTCATGGCTTCTTTGAAAGCCAGTGAGCCGGCGATTTTGAAGGCGATGTCGGACGAATCGACGTCGTGATATTTGCCGTCGTAGAGGATGGCGCGGAAATCCACGACGGGGAAACCGGCTAGGTAGCCGCGGGCCGCGGCGTCGCGGATGCCCCTCTCGACGGAAGGAATCCAGTTCTTGGGAATGGAGCCGCCGAAAATGTCGTCCACGAATTCGACGCCCTTGCCGCGCTCGATGGGCTCCATCTTGATGCGGCAGACGCCGAATTGCCCGTGTCCGCCGGACTGTTTCTTGTGCTTGCCCTCGGCGTCGGCTTTGCCCCGAATGGTCTCGCGGTAGGGGACTTTCGGAGGCTTGAGGGTGAGATTCACGTTATAGCGTTTGTGGAGCTTGGCGACAACAACTTCGATGTGCTGCTGGCCGGAGCCGGCGAGCAAGAACTCCTTCGTTTGCGGGTCGCGCGAAAAACGCAGCGCGGCATCCTCTTCCATAATTTTATGAATGGCGACACCGATTTTGTCCTCATCGGCGCGGGTTTTCGGCTCGATGGCAAACGTGATGGAAGGCTCGGGGAGTTGCGCGTGCGAATAGAAAATAGGGGAGGCTTTGTCGCCGAGGGTTTCGCCGGTGGTGGTTTCCTTCAATTTGGCAATGGCGCCGATGTCACCGGCGTGGAGTTCGCCGACCTCGGTGAGCTGTTTGCCCTGCACGACCTGGATGTGCTGAAAACGCTCGGGAAGATTGCGGTTGTAGTTGAGCAGGGTTGCATCGTTTTTCAGAACGCCGCTTTTCACTTTGAAATAGTTGATGCGGCCGGCGAAGGGATCGGCGAGGGTCTTGAAGACGAAGAGTGAGAGCGGCTGGCTGTCATCGTATTTGCGCTCGACGCGGTCGCCTTTGCCACCGGGATCTTTGTAGCCGACTTGTGCGTGCTCATCGGGATGCGGAAAAGCGTCCGCGAGAAACGTGAGCAGGCTGGCGGTGCCGATGTTGTGGAGAGCGGAAACCATCAGGACGGGGAAGACTTTTTCGGCGACGATGGCCTTGCGGACCGCCGGAATGAGGTCTTGGATGGGGATGGTGCCTTCGCGGAAAAATTCCTCCATCATTTCGTCGTCGCCTTCGGCGATCATTTCGACGAGTTTTTCGTGGGCTTCCTTGGCTTCATCGGCGAGAGCCGCGGGAATTTCTTCGATGGAGGGTTTGCCGTCGCCACCGGGTTTGTAAACATGCGCTTTCATGGCCACGAGATCGATGACGCCGCGAAAACCCTTTTCGGTGCCGATGGGAAGCTGAAGCGAGACCACGTTGCGGCCGAAGACTTCCTGGAGCGATTCCATGGAGCGTTCGAAACTGGATAGCTCGCGGTCCATCCAGGTGAGAACAAAAGCGCGGGGAATATCGTACTCAGTGCAATAATCCCAAACTTTTTCGGTGGTGACTTGAGCGCCGACGTGAGCGTCGACGGCGATGAGAGCGGCATCGGCGGCGATGAGCGAGGCTTTCGTTTCCGTGATGAAGGTGGAGTACCCGGGGAGATCGATGAAATTGATTTTGACTTTTTCTGAGGAACCCGAGGGTCCGGTGGGCGTGGGGGGCCATTCGGCGTAAGCAAGACCGGTTTGAATGGAGATTTTTCTCGCGATTTCTTCTTCGTCCCAGTCGGTAGTGGCGCTGCCTTCCGCAACTTTTCCCCACCGCGGGGTCATGCCTGCGGTGAAGAGCAACGACGACACCAGTTGCGTCTTGCCGGTGCCGCCGTGACCTACAATGCCAACGTTGCGAATGTCCTTGGTGAGATAGCTTTTCATAAAACCTCCATGGGGCGAGGCTCGTCCTGAAGGATTCAAGCGCGAGCCTGCGCCTGGCGTGTTCGAACTGAGGGAGGAGAGCGTGGCCTGGTTTTGGGCGGCCCCGACAACGCGGGCGCCAACTGTACCTGTGCCCCTTGAAGAGCTCGGAGGCGAAGGTCGAATGAATTTTCCCTGGTCCGATCTCCTAGCGGGCGGATGCTAGCACAGGGAGCGAGTTGGAGCAACGCGTCGAGGAGGAAATCAGAAGTCTTAGACAAGACGCCGTAGTGAAAGTCCCCCCGGTAGCAGGGAAAAAATTCCGGGACTAGTACTGATGGCTACGCCTCAGGTGTCCTTTCAGCGGGTGCAAGCCGTTCGCACTACAAGACTTAGGCGCAGGCAGGAATTGTGAATTTCGGCATCCATCTTGCGTACAGCAACAGTGGGGAACTACGCCACCGATTGGACAGATCTCGCGACAGGATCTTGTTCCGATCCAATTGACGCAGCGGTGAAAATTTCAGCACAATTCAGCCCAAGTGGGCACGAGATTCGAGATTGAGGAGGACGGCAATGGAGGAACATCAAGAATTGAACGACAGAGAACGCACCGAGGGATTTTCATTGACAGGCATGAACCGCTGGCTGCTGATTGCCATCGTTGGGCTGCTGGCGATTGCGGGAATAGCCCTTGGTTACGGCTACAGGCAGCAAGTCCTGGCTGAGCACCTATCGGCGCAGGAGACCGCGGCACGTGCCTCGATGAGCCAGATGCAAGACCAGGTTGGCACGTTGACAGCGAAGCTCAATGAAATGGCTGCGGCGCAGCAGGCCGCAGCGGAGGCCGCGGCGCAAAAGAAGGCAAAGCAGGCTACCGGAAATACAGGCACGACTTCCAGCAAACGGCTGAAAGAGCTTCAGGCGCGGATCGACGACCAACAGAAGCAGTTGAAAGAGACGCAAGAGGAGGTCGCCAAGAACCGGACGGACCTGGAAGGAAGCCTGAATTCCACCAAAGACGAGCTCAATGGTTCCATCGCCAGAACGCACGAGGAGCTCGTGGTGCTGCAGAAGCGCGGCGAGCGGAATTATTTTGAATTCGATCTAACGAAATCAAAGCAGTTCCAGCGCATTGGCCCGCTTACGCTCTCGCTGCGCAGGGTGGATGCCAAACACAAGAACTACGATCTGCAACTGATTATCGAAGACAGCCAGGTCAGCAAGAAACGCGTCAACGTGTACGAGCCGATCTGGATCCACATGGAAAATGAAGGGCAGCCGGTGCAGGTCGTGGTGAACAAGGTTGAGAGAAACTTCGTACACGGATACGTGAGTGCGCCGAAGTACAGGCCGGCGGAGCTGGCAGCGTCCGGCGCAGCAAGCGTCACACCCGTCTCCGTAAAGACTCCGTCCACGGAGCCAAATCCTCCAAATCCGCAACAGCAGCCAGAGCAGCCGCAATCACAAACACCGCAGCCACAAACACCGCAACCACCGATCCCGCAGCCGCAACCCGAACTGTAGAAACTTCTGGCCACGTTACCCGGCAGGGCGTCTCAAAAGCGCCCTGCCGTTTTTTTTCGCCCATGTCAGGTTTTGGGACGCGTCAGGACTGCGGGTCGAGGACGGCTTTGAGGGAAAGTTTGCTCGACTTCAGGACTTCGAGGGTGCGATGCCAGTCGGCGTGGCCGTGAAATTTCAAGAGGATCGCGTGGCTGCCAGCAGGAAGTTTCAAAGTGGCGGGAGTGTTTCCATAAAATTTGTCATCGACGAAAATTTCGGCGCTGTCGGGTTCGGAGGAAATCGCGACTGTGCCGACACCCTCGGGAGGAGCGGTGGAAGAGGTGTTCGACGGCTCGGCCGAGGCGGTGCTTTCACTGGCTGCCGGCTGGATCGTGGCTGGAGCAGTTCCCTGGCTCGGGGAAGCGACGTTTGGGTAGAAGCGGTGAAGAACTTCGAGCAGATCGGAGGAGCTGAGAGCGAAGCCGATGCCGGTGACATTTTTCTTGATGAGCTTTTGCGTGTTGATGCCGATGACTTCGCCGCGGGAATTGAGAAGCGGGCCGCCACT
>QHYF01000140.1 GCA_003224075.1 Acidobacteriota bacterium | reverse complement strand
GTCAACCGTCCCGCCGGGGAAGAAGTGGCCGACCTTGCGCGTTCGCACGACGACATCCACACGCACATCGTCGCCCCGCCGAACGGCGGCATCCACACGCCCGAGCGGCGCGGTAATGGCCCGCGCCTCTCCCGCCGGGCCCTGCGGCAGGGAAAGGTCCGCCTCTTCTCCGACTGCGAATGAGCTGGAAAGTTCCGGCCGAGCAGCTTTCGCAGCCGCTTCTGCCTTAGATTCTTTTCCAACGGGCGAAACGGCAAAAATGTCGACGCTGATTTGATTATCTTGCAAAAACTTCTGGCTCAGTTCGAGCTGCGAAGCGTCTTGATTCGCGAATGGGACGGCAGTATTCGCGCCCGGGAACTGGTGCGAATGCACAAAACCGTTGATATTGCCGTCGTCCTTCGAAGGAACAAAGGGCATGTGGCAATCCGGGCAAGTCATCGGACTCTTCGGATAGTAGAACGAGCGAGCGCCCTGGCCTGAGACGCCGCTGGCCTGCCAACTGTCATATTCGTTGAATCCGCGCACCCAGCGGTAGTGGTTCACGGGAACGTCCAGATGAACTTTATGGCAGGTCGAGCAGAATTCCGCCGTCTGCGTGCGCATGAAGGGCTTCAAAAACGTGCGGCGATGCGGTTCAGGGTTCACTCTCACCAGAAAATCGTGGACGGCGCGAATTACAGGATTGGTGCTGGCCGCAAGTTCGTGCAGTTTGGGATACTCAAGAACAAAGTCTCCCTGTCCCATGCTGCTCTTCACCTGAATGATGCTGTGGCACATGAGACAGCTCAAGCCAGCTTTCGCTTCCGGGCGATCCTCGATCTGTTTGACAGGGGTGTCGAACATGCCGCTGAAGAGCAGCGCGGGATCGTGGCAGCCTGCGCACCACTTCGACGGCTTCACGCCCGCGACGTCCTGCATGTACTCGACGCTCTTGCGATACCACTGGTTGTTGAAGGAGGAAAAATGATGCGCCGAGCTGTCCCATTGTTTATAGATGTCGCCATGGCAGCGCTGACAGGCGTCCGACTGCATAAAGTATTTCCCGGGAATGTTGCGGCCATCCTTTGTCTGCGCGGAACTCGGAAAATACTTCCCCTGAGGTCCGTCGCCTTCTCCATTCATGGTCTCAGGCGGCATTAGCGGATTTGAGATGCGATTCGCATTCTTCCAGCCGACCTCGCGGGTCCACCAGATACCCGCGGTGATGCCAGCGGTCAGCAGCGCCAGCGCGCCAAATCCCAGTCCGCGCCGGAGGACGCTGTTGCCCAGCCATCCTTTTGACGAGAGCCAGGAAACCGCGACGAAGAGCGTGCCGAAAACGCAAAGCGCAATATGGGCGAAGAGCCACAGCTTCAAACGATTGGGCGTGCCAACCTTGATCAACACGATCCCGAGAAGCGCTCCCGCAGTCAGCAACATCCAGCCAAAACGGGCCAGAAGTGTTTCATCGGGGAGCAAGCGGATGACGTAAACAACCAGCAGAAAGGTCAAGACGATTCCGGCCGCGATGTGAAACAAATCCACAGCACCGTAAGAGATCGTGGCCGAGGGGTATCCGTACAAGTAGGCCGCGCTAACCGTCAGCGCAATCAGGCTTCGCGATAACCACCGCTTTACAGAATCAATTTGCATCGTGCCCACCCACGCGCGCGGTTGATGGTTATCAAAAAAGCGGCCGGATGCCTGAGAAACATCCGGCCGCAATTCAGTTTGGGGTGCCCCGAAGCAAGCCAAGGTTTGGCTGAGCTGGAGGCGATGGTGCTAGTGGCCATACGAATACGCTCTACGGGTGAGGCTGGCAATACTGTGAAAGCATTAGAAACCTAGCGATAATGCAAAAGCATTAGAAACCAGGCAATAATGCAAAAGCATTAGAAACCGGGCTGTTCCTGTATTCCTTTTGTTTCCAGGAGCTTATAGGTTTTCCCCGCTCCCAGATCTTTATACTCTTCCGTGCGGCCGCTCGGCCATTCAATTACCACACGGTCGATCTTATCGCGCTTCCCCAGTCCGAAGGTTAAGGGCAATTCGGACTGCGAGAGGTAGCTCGATCCCCCGCGAACCACTCGCGATTGGCTTTGGCCGTTGGCAAAGATGCGGACAGTAGCCCCAATGGCATCGCGGTTTGATTTTGTTCCGCGCAAGTGAAAACGGATGCTGTGGTTTCCGGCTAGGTGATCATTTCGAAAGAGAGACGCGGGACCGTTGTTTGTGGTCATCAGAATGTCGAGATCACCGTCGCGATCGAAGTCTCCGTAAGCCAGGCCACGCCCTACCCGCGATTTTTTGAAGCCGCCGCCCGCTTCACCAGCTACATCGCGAAATTTTCCGTTTCCGAGATTGAGAAAAAGCTGCGGCGGTTGCGCGTAGCCGACGTTCCCACGGATGTTTCTCACCGTTTCGTCAATGTGGCCATTGGCGACTGCCAAGTCCAGGGCGCCATCCAGGTCGACATCGAGGAACAGGCAGCCGAAACCGAGGGTGTTCCTGGAGGGCGCCCCGACGCCCGAAGGAATGGACACGTCGTCGAAAACTCCGGTAGCGTTTGCGCGATAGAGACCGATCATTTCGTTGTCGAAGTTGGTGATGGCGACGCCGGGCCTGCCGGAATTGTCGAAGTCTCCGACATCAACGCCCATCCCGGCGCGCGCTTTTCCCTCGGTACTGAACGCCAAGCCAGCTTCGACCGCGACATCCTTGAACTTGCCGTTCCGCAGATTGCGGTAGAGCTTGTTGGGTTGCGTGTCGTTGGCGACGAGCAGATCCGGCCAGCCGTCCTGGTCGTAGTCGAACATCGCCACGCCCAGAGATTTTGAACTGCTGTCGAAGATGCCGCTGGTTGGAGTTACGTCTTCGAAGGTTCCGTCGCCGCGGTTGCGGAAAAGCCAGCACGTATCCCCGCGATAAGCTTCCGGGGTGCAGTAGGACTTGTGCGAGCCGTCGAGGCTGCAAAACACATCGTGTTCGGGGGACCAGCGCACATAGTTGCAGACGAAGAGGTCAAGCAAGCCGTCCCGGTCATAGTCAAACCACAGTGCGGAAGTGCTGAGGCCTTGGCGTCCATAAAGGCCGCTCGCGCGCGTGACATCGATGAAAGTTCCTTTGCCGGTGTTGCGGAAGAGCCGGCTCTGTCCAACGCAACTGACAAAAATGTCAGGAAAACCATCGTTGTTGTAATCACCGATGGCGACACCCATCCCGTACATTTCCACGTCCAGCCCGGCGCTTCGCGTCACATCCTTGAATGTACCGTTGCGGTTATTCCGATACAGCCGCAAGGTGGACCGCTGGCGTTTGTGCGCCGGCCAGTCCATCCCATTCACGAGGAGAATGTCCTGCCAGCCGTCGCTGTCATAATCGAGGAACGCACAGCCCGAGCCCAGCGTCTCCGGAAGCAGCTTGCCGCCGTAAGCGCCGCTGTTGTGTTGAAACTGAATTCCCGCGGCATTCGTAACATCGGTGAAACGGAACCCCAAAGGAGAGGACGGGTTCCCGAGTATCCACGGCGGTGTTGTGGCTGTATCTAATCCTGTGCCGAGGGCCGTGAAAAGAAACTCTCGCCGATTCACGGCAGATTCACCAGCCCGTTTCGAATAGCGTAGACCACCAGCTCCGCCGTCTTGTGAATCCCCAGGGTGTCCATGATATTGGCGCGGTGGACCGCCACAGTATTTGCACTGAGATTCAAATCCGTCGCGATTTCCTTGTTGGACTTGCCGGCCACGATGTGTTGCAGGATTTCCAGTTCACGTGGCGTCAATCCTCCTCCGCGTTCTCCTTTCAAAGCGTCGGGGCGAGAGACTTGCGGGTCGAGCACAGTCATGCCCGCGGCGATGCTCTTGACCGCCCTGACCAAGTCGAGCTCCATGGCGTTTTTAAGCACGTAGCCGCGCGCGCCCGCTTGCAGAGCTTGGCTCACCAAGGTTTCCTCGGCGTGCATGCTCAGCATCAAGATTCCTGCCTGAGGGAATTTTTCCAGAATTCTTCGGGTGGCTTCGATGCCGTCCAGCTCCGGCATCGCGCAGTCCATGACGATCACCTTCGGCCGCAATTCAAGGGCGAGACGCACGGCTTCGTTACCTTCATTGGCTTCTCCGACGACGGAGATTTCCGGGTCATCCTCCAGCATGCGCCGGAATCCGCGGCGCACCAGCGCATGATCATCGACCAGCAGAACCGTTATTCTATGCGCCATTCGCGTCCACTTTTCCCCTGGGAATCTGAAGACGGACTTTGGTGCCGCCTTGCGGGCGCGGCGAAATTGCCAGCGAGCCGCCAATCAGCTCGGCGCGCTCCCGCATGGCCACCAGCCCAATCCCTCGTGGCAACTCTTCTGCCGCGAAACCCGTGCCGTGATCTTCCACTTCGAGTTCCAGCGAATCACTCGCATATTTCAACCGAATCCAGGCATCGCGCGCCCCGGAATGCCGACTTACATTATTCAGCGCTTCCTGTAGCACGCGATAGACATGCACTCCTGCGTTCGTTTCCACTGGAAACGGCTGCCCGGTCTTTTCGTAGTGAAGAGTGAGGCCCGTTTGCCGCCCGACCGTGGCAATATACCAGTCGAGCGTGCTTTCCAGTCCTGCTTCTTCCAGCAGAACCGGGTGAAGCGCCTGAGAAAGAGTCCTGATGTTGTTCAAGGTCGATTGCGCGATCTCCTGGACTTCCTTCAAATCCTCGCGCAGCAGCGCTCCTTCCGGGATGTGTTTACCGGCACGGCCCAGCATCGACCCGATCGCGGTCAAGACTTGCCCGAATTCATCGTGGAGTTCGCGGGAAATGTGGCGCAGCGTCGATTCCTGCGTGGAGATCAATTTCTGCGCCAACTCGCTGCGCTGTTCGGAAAGCTCCGCCAGGCGCGCAAAAATCTGGCGATTACTGCGAATCAGATACAAGCTCGTCAAAACGATAGCGATGAGAGTCGCCGCGAGGAAAAGATAGAGCTGGCGCTGTACGCCATCGTAAATATGCGCAATCCGTACCGCGGCCTGCTGCTCGCCTTCGTTGTTTTCCACCAGCAGACGGGAAACGGCTGTGCTGAGCGCCTGCTGGCGCGCCTGAAGCGACAATCGAATCTGCTCGCGCGCTTCCGCATCCTTCCCGCCCTGCGCGAGCCCGAACATGCGGTTTACGGCGTCCCAAAACTGCGCCACCGATTGGGTGAGATACCGCCGCTGGTCCGGAGTGCGGCTCGCTCCCGCCAAGTTCTCCTCCAGTTTCAGGCCGCTGTCCAAATCTTGGTGAATGCGGTCGAACTGAGCGGTCCAAGCCGTAAGCGGATAGGGCTCGGTCGTGTCCAGCATGTCGCGCATAGCCAGCGCGACGGAGTTGAGATCGTTCTGAATGCGCAGCAATTGAAGGGAGTCTTTCCGGTTTCGATCCACCATTTCGCTCTGCAGTTTTCGAAGACCTGCGAGCTGCACGGTGATGTATGACGCATAAGCCAGCACCGCGGCCAGGGTAATCACCAGTCCCAGCAGCAATCCGGTCGTTGGAGAGCGTTGCGAGGATGCGGCGTTCTGCACGGAATAAGAATACCTCAGGCCGCCGTCTGCCGGCGCAGCAGCAGCACCAGGGTAATCATGATCAGCGCGCAGAGCAGCGGCACCAGCAATCCAACGCGCAAACTGCCAGAGAATTTTGAGACAGATCCGACCAGCCATGGCCCGACGGATCCCCCGAGGGAAGCAAGCGCGAAGAGAACGCCCCCGATTTTTTTGGCGCGCGCGCCATACCATCGCGCGAGCCAGGCAATGTAGATCGGGTAAACGCTGGCGCATCCGAGGCCTGCAAGAAAAACCGCCACGATGGCAATCTTTAGAGCAGAAGACGTGATCAGCAGTGTGGTTCCGGCGGCCGCTAAACCCAGAGCGCCGAGTACGATTTTTCTCTCGGATTGCTTCCGCAAAACAAGCGGTGCGGCGGCTCGTCCGAACGTGAGGCCGGCGTAGAAAAACATCGGCGCCAGTGTCGTCATGCCTGTGATTTCG
>QHYF01000030.1 GCA_003224075.1 Acidobacteriota bacterium | reverse complement strand
GGCACTGAATTAGCGAGCTGGGAAATCTACGCGTGATCAGGGATTAAGGGGAATGTTAAGTTCGGAGGCGAGCTGCTCGGGATCGAAAGGGCTGCAGGCGAAATAGCGGCCGCCGACTTCCAGCGTTGGGACTTTCCGCTTGCCCTCGTTCGCCTTGATGACGATCTCTTCTGCGGACTCATCTTCTTCGATGTTCACTTCGCAATACTCCACTCCGCGTTCTTTCAGAAAAGACGTGGTGCGCCAGCAGTCCGGGCACCAGGTAGTCGTATAAATAGTGATCCGGTACATTTTCAGTTCCTGGCGAATTAGATGAGATAAGCCCGCTTCTGGTCGCGGATCCCTTTCTCCTCGGGGGAGGGTCTAGGTCAACGGGAATTTACGGACGTGCCGCGGTATTTGCGGGCGACCTGGATGCGGATCAATGCGCGCTGAAGAGCAACTCTGGCGCGGTCCCAATCGTTATTGGTGTCTCCGGAGACAAGGTGCTTTTCGGCGCGCGCCTTGGCAGCTTCTGCGCGCGCAAGATCGATTTCCGCGGCAAACTCGGCGGTCTCCGCGAGAACCGTGACGCGATCCGGCAACACTTCAGCAAACCCGCTAATGATGGCCAGATGCTCGGATTCCTTGCCGCTCGTGTCGTGAAAACTCAGTTCGCCGACGCCCAGTTGGGTCATGAGCGGCGCATGCCCAGGCAGAATGCCGAGATAACCATTCGCGCCGGGAAGCTGCACCTCCGTGACGCGCTGGCGAATCAACTGCTTCTCCGGCGTGACCACAACGAGCTCAATGGATTCCGCGGCCATCTTCGTATTTACGCGTTCGCCTTCATCTTTTCAGCCTTCTCGAGAGCTTCCTCGATCGTGCCCACCATGTAGAAGGCCTGCTCCGGAATGTCGTCGTATTTCCCTTCCACGATTTCCTTGAAGCTGCGCACGGTGTCTTCGATCTTCACGTACTTGCCTTCGAGGCCGGTGAATTGCGCGGCCACGAACATCGGTTGCGAGAGAAACTTTTCAATCTTGCGGGCGCGCGCCACGGTGCGCTTGTCCTCGTCGGAAAGCTCTTCGATCCCCAAAATCGCGATGATGTCCTGCAGGTCCTTGTAGCGCTGCAGAATCGATTTCACGGCGCGGGCCACCGCGTAATGCTCCTGTCCAACGATGCGCGCATCGAGAATGCGTGAGTAGCTGGCCAGCGGATCGACGGCGGGATAAATGCCGCGCTCGACGATTTGGCGGCTCAGATTCGTGGAAGCGTCCAGGTGGGTGAAGGTCGCCGCCGGTGCGGGGTCGGTGTAGTCGTCAGCAGGCACGTAAATCGCCTGCACGGAAGTGATCGAGCCGGACTTGGTGGAAGTAATGCGCTCCTGGAGTTCGCCGATTTCCGTGTTCAGGTTCGGCTGGTAACCGACCGCCGAGGGCATGCGTCCAAGAAGCGCGGAAACTTCCGAACCCGCCTGCACGAAACGGAAAATATTGTCGATAAAGAGCAGCACGTCTAGGTGTTCCTGGTCGCGGAAATACTCGGCGACGGTGAGGCCGGTGAGACCGACACGGAGGCGCGCCCCGGGCGGTTCCGTCATCTGGCCATAAATCAGGGCCGCGCGGGATTTTTCCGAATTGCCGGGAACCACGACGCCGGATTCCTGGAACTCAATCCAGAGGTCGTTCCCCTCACGGGTGCGCTCGCCAACGCCGGAGAAGACGGACACGCCGCCGTGCTGCATGGCAACATTGTGGATCAATTCCTGGATGAGAACGGTTTTGCCCACACCAGCGCCGCCGAACAAACCAATCTTTCCGCCCTTGAGGAAAGGTTGGATGAGGTCGACAACCTTGATGCCCGTTTCAAACATTTCCAGCGTTGTGGACTGCTGGTCAAGCAGCGGCGCCGGCCGGTGAATCGGATATTGCGTATCGCTCGTGAGCGGCCCCAATTGATCCACGGGCTTGCCGAGAACATTCATCACACGTCCGAGCGTGGAACGCCCCACGGGAACAGTGATGCCCTTGCCCAGGTCAAAGGCCTTCATGCCGCGCACGAGGCCCTCGGTAGGCTCCATGGCCACAGCGCGAACGCGGCCTTCGCCGAGGTGCTGCTGCACTTCCGCGGTCACGTCGATCGGCTCGGGAACGCTGTATCCATCGCTGGTGACGCGAAGGGCGTTGTAAATGGCGGGCAGGTGGCCCGCTTCAAATTGCACGTCCAGCACCGGCCCGATGACCTGCACCACTTTGCCTATCGCTGCGTATTCCTCTGCCATGCTTTCTCCTAAGCGGTGGATGAAGCGCCGCTCACAATCTCAATAATCTCCTTGGTGATGGCCGCCTGGCGCACTTTGTTCATGTGCAGCGTCAGCGCATCAATCACTTCACCCGCGTTTTTGGTCGCCGATTCCATGGCGGTCATGCGCGCACCGTGCTCGGCCGCCGATGACTCCAGCATCGCGCGAAGCATCTGCGTTTCGACATAGCGCGGGAGCAACTTGTCCAAGAGTCGCTCCGCGGCCTGTTCATAGATGTAATCCACCTTTGAAGCAGCCTGTTCCGCGGCGGACTCCTCCTCGATGCGAATGGCTTCGACGGGGAGAAGCTTTTCGGCCGCGAGATTCGCGGACATGACCGTCTTGAATTCGCTGAATACGAGATGGACGGAATCGATCTTTTCCTCCGCATAGAGATCCGTAACCAGCGCAGAAATCTCCCTCGCCGTCGCGAAATCAACGCGAGCGAGCACGTTCACGTATTCCGCGATGACGTTGAAACCAGCCTTCTTCAGGGAATCCCGGCCCTTTTTGCCCACCGGAATAACCGAAATCTTCTTGTTTTTATTGGCGCGGAAGAAATCGCTGGCCTTGCGCAGAACGTTGGTGTTGAAGGCGCCGGCGAGGCCACGTTCTCCCGTCATGACAATCACCAAAATTCGTTCTTCCGGACGGTGCGCCAGGAGCGGGTGCTGGGGCTCGCTGATGCGCGACATCGTCGAGCGCAGCACGCGTGCAAGTTCCTTCGCGAACGGACGCGCGGCAAGAGCCCGTTCCTGAGCCCGTCGCAACATTGCCGCCGCGACGAATTTCATCGCGCGCGTGATCTGCTGGGTGTTTTTCACCGAGCGGATACGGCGCCGGAAATCGAGCAGTGTGGGCATCGTGATTCGCTAAGCGAATTCCTCAGTTCGCAGCCGGCGCGGCGGCAGCGGTGAATCGCTCCTTGAAAGCATCGACGGCAGTCTTGACTTCACTCTTGATGCCATCGTCCAGGGCTTTCTTCGCGGCGATGTTCTTCAGCACCGAAGGATAATTGGTCTCGACGAATTGCAGGAACTCGCTCTCGAAGCGGCGCACGTCGGCAACCGTTACATTGTCGATCCCTCCGCTGGTGGCCACGTAAATGCCCAACACCTGCTTTTCGGCTGACAGCGGCACGAACTGGTCCTGCTTCAGGATTTCGGTGAGCCGCTGCCCGCGCGCAAGCTGTGCCTGCGTGACCCTGTCGAGTTGGTCGGAGCCAAATTGCGCGAAGGCCGCGAGTTCGCGGTACTGCGCCATGTCCAGTCGCAGCGAGCCAGCGACCTGCCGCATCGCTTTGATCTGCGCGTTGCCGCCCACGCGGCTGACGCTGATGCCCACGTTAATCGCGGGACGTATGCCGGCATTGAACAAGTCGGCTTCGAGATAGATTTGGCCGTCGGTAATGGAAATGACGTTCGTCGGAATGTACGCGGAAACGTCTCCAGCCTGCGTTTCAATCACCGGCAGAGCGGTCAGCGAACCGCCGCCCAGTTTGTCGTTCAACTTCGCCGCGCGTTCCAGCAAGCGCGAGTGCAGATAGAATACGTCGCCTGGGAAGGCTTCGCGCCCGGGTGGCCGGCGAAGCAGCAACGAAATTTCGCGGTAGGCCTGCGCGTGCTTCGAAAGGTCGTCGTAAAAAGCCACCGCGTGTCGTTTGGTATCGCGGAAGTACTCGCCCATGGCGCACGCGGCGTAGGGCGCAATGTACTGCAGCGAAGCGGGCTCAGCGGCGGAGGACGCCACCACGATGGTGTAGTCCATCGCGCCCGCGTCCGTCAGGGTCTTCACCACCTGCGCGATCGTCGAACGCTTCTGCCCGATTCCACAGTAGATGCAAATGACGTCGCCGCCTTTTTGATTGATGATGGTGTCCAGGATGACCGCGGTTTTGCCCGTCTGGCGGTCGCCGATGATCAGCTCGCGCTGCCCGCGGCCGATCGGAATCATGCTGTCGATTGCTTTGATGCCCGTCTGGAGAGGCTCGCGGACCGGCTGGCGGTCGAGCACGCCCGGAGCGATGCGCTCGAGCGGATTGCGCTGCTTTGTCAAAATGGGGCCCTTGCCGTCCACCGGCTGGCCAAGCGGATTCACAACTCGGCCCACCAGCGCTTCGCCAACCGGCACGGACATAATCGTGTTCGTGCGCTTGACGACGTCGCCTTCCTTCAATTCCGTCGATTCACCGAGCAGCACCACGCCGACCTCTTCTTCCTCGAGGTTCAGCGCGATGCCGTAGATCTCGTGCGGAAAGGCCAGCATCTCGCCGGCCATGACCTTTTCCAGGCCGTGGATGCGCGCGATGCCGTCGCCGACGCTGATGATCGCGCCGACTTCGTCCACCGAGACGGTCTGCTCGTAGTTCTCAATCTGCTCGCGCAGAATCTTGCTGATTTCGTCTGCCTTGATGTTGGCCATGCCTGCTCCGTCGCTCCTGCCAAAGATCGTTGTGGCCGCCCCGAGCCGTTCGGGGCTGAAAATCCCCGTCTATTCCGCTGCGAGTTGCGCGCGCATCTCGTTCAAACGGCTCCGCAACGAGCCATCATAAATCGTGTCCCCGATCCGCACGACCGCGCCGCCCAGCAACGCCGGATCGAGCGAATACTTTGTTTCGATTTTCTTGCCCGTCAGGCGAGCTAGAGTTGCCGCCAGCTCTTTTTTTTGCGCCGCGCTCAATTCCACAGCGGAAGAAATCTCCGCTTCCGCCACGCCCTGCCGCTGCCGGATCACCTGCTGGAACGTGGCGATAATCTCCGGAATCAGCGGCGTGCGCCGGTGGTCGGCGATCACGAAGAGAAAATTGCGAAGGATTTTGCTCGCCCCCATTCGCGCGATGATCTTCTCGATCACCGCGTGCTTCACTTCGATGGTCACCGCCGGGCTTGCCAGAAACGTGCGCAGCTCGGCGGATTCCGCGTACACTGCGCCAAAAGCGCTGAGCTGTTTGGCGGCCGGCTCCGCGGCGCCCTGTTCGAGCGCAATGTCGGCCAGCGCGTTCGCGTATTGAAGGCTCGCCGATCTCAATTCGGCCTCCCTTCGAGACTCTTCACAAAGTTGCTGATGAGCGAATCCTGCGCCTTCGGGGTCAGCAGCTGGACGAGGAGCGATTCTGCGCCTTCCACGGCAAGCTGTGCGGCAAGGGCTTTGAGCTCCAGGCGTCCCGCGCGTTCCGCTGCTTCGATTTCCGCGTTCGCGGCGGCGGCGATCTTCTGCGCGTCGGTCTGCGCGGCCGCGCGGATGCGCGCAACCTCAGCGGCGGATTCGCGCTCTGCGACCGCGCGGAGTTCCGCGATTTCTTTTTGGATGTTGGCGAGTTTGTTTTTTGCTTCGCGAAGCTGTGCCTCGGCTGCCGCTTTGGCGCCACCGGCTTTGGTGATCGCCGAGCTGATCGCCTCCGCGCGGCGGCGGAAGAACCCAGGGGCCTTTTTCCAGCACAGCCAGAGAAGTACGCTCGCAACGATGGCGAAGTTGATCCAGTTGAAAATCTCATTTGCCGTTTGCGCGGTCGCCTTGCCACCTTGCTCCGCGGCGCGCGCCGTGGCCACGGCGAAAAAGGACACAAAGAGAATGCTCGAGAGAGCAAAAACGCGGCGATTTCGCGTCATCGAGCCTCTCTTGCGGGAGCGCCCCGGCCCGGACGGGGCGGGGCTGGCGGGGCTTGAAGAATGCGGCGCGCGATTTCGGCGGAAAGCAGCGCCACCGTCGCTTCCACCTCGCGGCGAGCAGCCGCAAGTTCCGCGGCAATACGCTCTTTCGCGGCACTGACCTCGCCGGACGCTTTCATCCGAGCGTCCTTCAGTTGAGCGGCGCGCTCGTCGAGCACTTTCTTCCGCGCCGCTTCCTGCTCGGCATACACCTGCGCGCGCGCCTGTCTGAGGGCATTCTGATACTCTTTGACCTTGTCTCCAGCG
Source organism: Acidobacteriota bacterium (assembly GCA_003224075.1). Lineage (GTDB taxonomy): Bacteria > Acidobacteriota > Terriglobia > Acidiferrales > UBA7541 > Acidiferrum. The sequence goes on along the minus strand of QHYF01000030.1, from coordinate 13,346 downwards.
GCGGCCTGGGCCGCCTCGGCAGCCTTCTGCGCGCCCACCGTGCGGGCCTCGCGGTCGGCCATCACTTGCAGCAGCGGCTTGAAGAAGACGGCTCGTAAGATGAAGTAGAAAAAGAGGATGATCAGGACTGTGGGCACAGCCTGGAGGAACAGTTCGCCAAGTTGGTGACCGATGGATTGCATCGAATTGTGTCGCCAAAATTCGCTACGTGTGGCCCGGCGCTGCATCGGGGCCAACAAAGTTGCAGCCGCGCCGCGCTCTCACCCCGTAGGAGCGTACGGTGGGCCTCAAGCTGCCGTTTCGAAACGTTATTTTATAGCATCCGTGGCGGCTTTCCGTCAACGCGGCGTGCGTGCGGTTTTTCGCAGTGAAGTCCTGCTGCCGCGAATATCAGTGTTGCGGCACCGCGGAATCCACGCGCTTCCCCCACCGAAGACTTACTCAAGCCAGGTGTTGAGGTCTGTGGCGCGCTGAAGAAGCGCTATCGCGCCGAGTTCGCGGAAGCGTGCGGCGCGCTCGCGATAGCGATGCTCGCCGGGGGCGATGAAGGCCATGAAGGGGACAGTGGCCTCACGCGCCGCGAGAGCATCGTCAATGTTGTCCCCCAGATAAAGCGCGCTGGCGGGATCGCGCGTCCCAAGAATTTTATGCAATCCTTCCGGATGTGGCTTTTTGTTTTGTACGTCGTCCATCGTGATGATAGTTCGGAAATACTTAGTGGCGGGCCACCGTTTGAACGTAAAAGAGAACTCCTGCCTTGTTCGTCCGGTAAAAAGATCCAGCTCGAAGCGCCGCGCCCAGCGCTCGATCTGCCGGGGCGTGACGATCAGCCTTTCGTTTCGAACGTTGCCGGGCTTGCCGTCGCTGCCCCAGTAGAATCGCTCGAACGCTTCGCGGGCCTCCTCGTAGGAAGCTGGGTGGCCGAGCGAAGTCACCCATGCGGAAACCATGGCCCAATCGTCGTTGAAGCCCGGCTTGCTCTTCCAGCGGTGCAGTTCCGCGTAGGTTACCCGCTTGCCAGTCAGATGGCGCACCGTTTCGAGCGCCGAGCGCCAATACGTGCCGCTTACATCCACGAGCACGCCGTCCACGTCAAAAATCAGGATTTGCGGCTGCGTTGGCAGTGACTTGCGGTGGCGCGATGCCCGCTTCGGGAGCGCCAAAGATTTTTTCGGCACGGATCCTCGCCGAGCAAAAACTCTTCAATACTCGAAAAGAAAAGTGTCGCCGCTCCGCGCCGCGCGCGTCAAGCCGCTGCCGGCCCGGTTGCTGGGGCAAGAAGCGGCTTGCTACAATCGCACCGCTAGAATTATGGCCGAACGGGGCGCACCCTGGGAACGGGGCCCGCAGCAGATCATTTCCCTGCGAACTTATCGCGAATGGCCTGGCATAGACGGCGCTGTGCCTCTTGGGGGTGCTCGCCCCGACCGGGCCGACGGAATCAAGGAGAGAAGTATGGCTGGATACGGTGGAGTGGACTTCATCGATTTTGATTCTCAACTGAACGACGAAGAAAAATTGGTGCGCCAGACGGCGCGGCAATTCGTGGAAAACGAAGTCATCCCGATCATCGAAAAGCACAGCCGCGAGGCGACTTTTCCAAAGCATCTGATCCCGCAATTCGGCGAGCTGGGATTTTTTGGAGCGAACTTGCACGGCTATGGCTGCGCGGGAATGTCCAACGTCGCGTATGGCTTGATGACGCAGGAACTGGAGCGCGGCGACTCCGGGCTGCGCAGCTTCGTTTCGGTGCAGGGCGCGCTGGTGATGTACCCGATTTACACGTATGGGAGCGACGCGCAGAAAAATAAGTGGCTGCCGCTCCTGCAGCAAGGCAAAGCCATCGGTTGCTTTGGCCTGACGGAACCGCAGTTCGGCTCGAATCCGGGCGGGATGCTGACGCGCGCGGTGAAGAAGGGCCACAAGTATGTCCTCAACGGCGAAAAAATGTGGATCACCAGCGGGTCCATTGCGGACGTAGCGGTGGTCTGGGCCAAGGGCGAGGACGACAAAATTCGCGGATTTCTCGTTGAAAAAGGCGCGCCGGGATTCAAGGCCTGGGACGTGCACGGGAAGTGGTCGCTGCGCGCTTCGGTGACGTCGGGACTGGCGTTCACCGATTGCGAAATTCCGGAAGAGAATCTGTTGCCCGGCGTCGCCGGCCTGAAGGGACCGCTGAGTTGCCTGAATCAGGCGCGCTACGGGATCGGCTGGGGCGCGCTGGGAGCGGCGATGGCGTGCTACGACACGGCGCTGCAATACGCGAAGACGCGCAAACAGTTCGCGAACAAGCCCATCGCGTCGCATCAACTCGTGCAGGAAAAACTGGCGTGGATGATCACGGAAATTGTGAAGGGCCAGTTGCTGGCGCTGCACGTGGGCCGGCTGAAAGATAAAGGCAAAGTCGATCCATCGCACATCTCGATGCTGAAAATGAACAATGTGGCGATCGCGCTCGACACGGCGCGCAAGGCGCGCGATATTCTCGGTGCGAACGGCATCGTGGACGATTACTGCGTCATGCGGCACATGAACAACCTCGAGAGCGTGTACACCTATGAGGGAACGAACGACATTCACAAGCTGGTGATCGGCGAACGCATCACCGGCATCGCCGCGTTTGTCTGAGGTCCCGCCGCGGGATTTCAGCAATCAGTAACCATCAATTTCCACACCACACGAGCTTCACCTGATATTTTTGAAAGGCGCGGTCCGCCGTCAGAATGACCATATCTTCCACTTGAGCCTGGGCGATCAGCAGCCGGTCGAAGGGATCCTGATGGTGCGTGGGGAGCGAGGAGACTCGCAACGCATGGTGGTGAAAAATGGGGAGAGGGAGAATCCTCTGCTCGGCCAGGCGCCGGGGGACGTAGACTTCGGGCGAGTCCGGAAGCTGTAATTTTCCGAGCGACAATTTGATGCTGATTTCCCACGAGCTCGCAGCGGACAGATAAATTTCCTGCCGGCCATCAGCCAGCAGCTCGCGGCCTTTGCGATTAATCTTTTCCACAGGTCCCAGGCTCCATAGCCAGACCGATGTATCCAGCAGGTACTTCATGCCCGCCGCGGCAGCTTTTTCATCTTGCGCTTCGGCTTTGAAGCACTGTCGCCGCCGAGGAAGCGCGCCAACACGCCGGCCGGCAGGGGCGCGTCAAAATCGTCGGCGATTTTGACCGCATCCCGATCCATGCCCATAGGACGCGCGTTCTGGTCCGCAAGGGGAGGCACCAAGCGAGCCACGGGAACGCCGGCGCGCGCGATGGTGACCTCTTCTCCACTGGCGACGCGTTGGAGAAGCCGGGAAAAGTGCGTTTTGGCCTGATGAATGTTGATTTTCACGGTTTCAGTATGGACTAAGTCTGTAGACTAAGTCAAGCAGTTTTTAGCGGACGCGGCGCCAAATCATCGGGAGAGACGCTGGCACTTGCCACGACCGATGACGGCACGCCGAAATCTCAGCATCTCGATGGAACCCTGAGCTATCGTTCCGGAACCAAGTTTGAATCCGACCATCGTGAGTCGGGCTGAATCCTGTAAGCTGTGGGGGCGCGGCATCCCGACAAGGTCCCCGAGAGGCTCGGGGCCGGCGGGACAGGTGCCGCACCCTACAGGAGCAAAGTCCCATGCGTCCATCCAGATTCGGCGTCACGCGAGTCCTGCGTTACTCGTTCGCAGCCGCGCTAATAATTCTTGTTCCCTCCGGCGAGATTGTGCGCGCGCAAGGAAAATCCACGGCGCAGGAAGCGAAGCCGAAGATTCGGGCGATCACGGCGTTTATCAATTTGGACCGCGCGCAATACCAGCAGCAAGTAGCCGACGCTTTGAAAATGCTGCGGCGCGCGCAAACAACCTTTGAATCGCGCGGCTACACTGTGCAAACGATTCGCATCGCGACGCAGCCTTTTCCGGAATACACCCTGGGCCTGACAACGGAACAAGTTGTGGCGTTCTTCAAGCAGTACGACGCGCTGGCAGCGAAGGAAAAGTTTGCTGCGGCGATTGGGCCGGCCATGCTGAATGCGAACGACTTGGCTGGGTGGGCCGACCTGCTGGCGGAGATTCTGGTCAACACGAAGACCTTGGACGGCAGCCTCGTCGTCGCGGGGGAAGACGGGGTTCGCTGGGGCGCAGTAGGCGCAGCGGCGCGCGTGATGAAAAAACTCCAAGCGACGGAGCACAGCCAAGGCAATTTCCGTTTTGCCGCGATTGCCCTGGTGCCGCCGCTGACACCGTTTTTCCCCGCCGCGTATCACACGGGCTTCGGGCACCAATTTGCCGTCGCCCTCGAATCGGCCAACCTCGTCGCGGCGGCCTTCAAAGATGCACACGATCTCCTGATCGCAAAGCAGCGGTTGACGGACTCCCTGGCGAGCGTCGCCTTCGACATTGAGCAGCACGCTGGGCGCATCGATCAGGAAACCGGCTGGACCTACATGGGCATCGATTTATCGCCTGCGCCATCCAAAGATGCATCCATCGGGACAGCGATCGAAAACCTCACGACTCAGCCCGTGGGATCGAGTGGAACCCTGACAGCGGCGGCAATCATTACAGCGGCCATCAAGGACGTCAAGGCGAAGCAAACGGGCTATTCGGGCCTGATGCTGCCGGTTCTTGAAGATTCCCGGCTGGCGCAGCGTTGGAGTGAAGGGCATATCTCGCTCGACGCGCTGCTGAGTTATTCCGCAGTCTGCGGCACGGGCCTGGACACCATTCCGCTGCCGGGAGACATCACGGCGGAGCAGCTTTCCCTCATTATCGGAGACATGGCCAGCCTCGCGGTGAAGTGGCACAAGCCGCTCTCCGCGCGGCTTTTACCAGTTGCGGGCAAAGGGCCGGGTGACATGACGGAATTCAACGACCCGTTCCTGGTGAATGCAACGCTGCAGCCAATAGAGAAGAAGTGATTGTGGTTCGTGACTGGTAACTGGAGGCCAAGGCGTGGCCCCCCCTACACCCCCGGCATTTCACATCAATGTAAAAACAAAGGACTTACAAAATTTGCATTTCATAAGTCGTTGATTCCAAAAGACGCGGTTTCGGTTGCTTGCAACGTAACGGGGTCGCAGAAAAGAGAAAAGCGGCAGCAGGGCTGCCGCACTCCAAACAGGGGATTGCCCACAGAAGATAGTACCTGGACGGTTACGGAAAGTCAAGAAGAAAAACATGGTGCGAAGCGAATGGCCGGATCAGCGGGAGTCGGCCAAGGCAACGTAAGCGCCGAGGCCGATCATGCCGAGGCCGGAGGCGACGCGCTGGTTGCGGCGGAAGCGAGCGCTGTTCTTCAGTTTGCGCTCCAGAGGAGCGGCGAGGAGAACGACAACGAGGTCAGCCGTTGTGTTGAGGATCACGGAGATCGAGCCTAGAAGCAGGAATTGAAAGAAAACGTGACCCCGTTCCGGCGTAATGAATTGCGGGATGAAGGAAAGGAAAAACAGGGCCGTCTTGGGGTTCAACGCTTCGGTGAGGATTCCCTGGCGAAACGCGCCTTGCGATGGTTGCAGGTTTTGAAAAGCCATATCGGCATTGCGGCTGCGAATCATGCGAATGCCAAGCCATGCGAGATACGCCGCGCCAGCGTATTTGACGGTGTGAAAGGCAACGGCGGACGCGGCCAGAATCGCGGAAATACCGAGCGCCGCGGCAAAAACGTGGAACAGGCCGCCTGCAAAAGTCCCGAACGACGATTGAACGCCTTCACGCTTGCCGCCGGCAAGGCTGCGCGCCAGGACATAGAAGATGCCGGGCCCCGGCGTAATGGCGAGGATCAGAGCGGCGGCGAAGAACAGCAGGAAGCGATGTGGATCCAGCATCTGCTCATTCTACGGACGTTTGCGAAGGAGTGGCAAGCGAACTCATTCTGCGATGAGAATCGCGCACCCGCATTTCATGGCATAATCACCCCCCAGAACAACGCAGGCTGGCGCAACGCCGCAGTTACGAAGGCGCTGCACTGAGACTTTGGGAGGAAGAAATCTTATGGACAGGAATTCACTGACTCGTCGTCAATTCATCCATATCGGCACGGGAGCTGTCGCGGCGACCGCAGCCGCGAAGGTTACACTGCTAGAACCCAACTTGCTTTCCGCCTCCGCTCGCGCGGTTCCGCCTAGCGACACGGTGCGCTTCGCCTCAATTGGCACGGGCATCCGAGGTTGCGAGCTGCTTCAGGCGTCGCTTCGCGTGCCGGGCATCGAGTGCGTGGGCGTTTGCGACCTTTACGACGCGCGACACGACGCGGGTAAGGAAGCGGTCAAGAAGGACGTTCCCGCCACGCGCGACTATCGAACGATTCTCGACCGCAAGGACGTCGACGCCGTCATTGTGGCGGTAACCGACCACCAGCACCGCAAGGTGGTTGCCGATGCCTGCGCCGCCGGCAAGGACGTGTATTGCGAAAAACCGATGTCCCATACCGTGGACGATGGGTTCGCCATGATCGATGCGGCTCGAAAGGCAAACCGCATCATGCAAATCGGCAGCCAGCGTGTCAGTTCCATCCTGTACGCGAAAGCCAAGGAAATTTACGATTCCGGAAGACTCGGTGACGTGTTCATGATTGAGGCGTATTGGGACCGCAACACCGCAAGCGGCGCTTGGGTTTACCCGATTCCTCCAGGCGCAAACGACCAAACCGTCGATTGGAACGCCTTTCTCGACGGTGCGCCGAAACGGCCCTTTGACCCCGTCCGCTTCTTCCGCTGGCGCTGCTTTACAGACTATGGCGAGGGATTGGCCGGCGACCTCTTTGTTCACTTGATTTCCGGAATCCATTTCATTACCAGTACAAACACTGTTGCGCAGCGCGCTCAATCTAGCGGTGGAATTTTCCGCTGGAAGGATGGCCGTGAATTTCCGGACCTCATCGAGACTCTATACGATTACCCTAGCTTCCGTGTTGTCCTTCGCTGCAACTTGAATAACGAGGGCGGAGAGTTCATCGCGTTCTACGGCACAAAAGGAACGATGGTGATCAAGGATTCGACGCTGACGTACAAGCCGCAGGACACGCGTCCGCAGGCGGAGAGCTACTCGATTTACGGCTGGCCCGCGAAACTGCGCAACGAATACCTGAAGAAGTGGCACGAAGAAAATCCGTTACCCGCGCCTCTCAATTTCAAGGCGGAGGAAGAAGCGGAGACGTTCGCCACACCGGCGGGTTACAACGATGTCCCGGACCACCAAACTAACTTTTTCAACGCGGTCCGGAGCCGAAAGCCGACGGTAGAGAACGAAGTGTTCGGCAACAACGCGGCGATCGGCTGCCATTTGTCTAACTTCGCCTATTTCAATAAAGATGTTGCCGTGTGGGACGCGGCGGCGAAGAAGATCATAAAAGACTAAAACGCTTCTGCCCCGCGGCACGAACCGAGATGGGCCGGATCGCTGACGGCGGTCAGAAGGACATTTTTACGGCTGGGGGCCTTTGTTGGATAGTTTGAAAGCAACGTAGACGCCGCCCGAGGGAGATTTTGGATCCTTGCCGCCTCCGGCGGCAATGACCACGTACTGGCGGCCGTTCACCGCGTAGGTGGCAGGAGTGGCGTTGCCCGCGAAGGGGAGCGTAGTTTCCCAAAGCAGCTCGCCAGTGGATTTGTCGAAGGCGCGGAATTTCTTATCAAAGCTGGTTGCTCCGATAAACACAAGGCCCCCCGCGGTGACAATTGGCCCGCCATAGTTTTCCGTTCCCGTGTTTTTCATACCCTTGGCGGCCAGCTCGGGGTATTCGCCAAGATTGATTTTCCAAACATATTCGCCGGTGTTCAGATCAATGGCGCTGAGCGTGCCCCAGGGAGGAGCGATGGCAGGATAACCATCAGGATCCAGAAACCGCTGGTAGCCGGTAAAACGGTAATTCATGCCCGCTGGCGGGGGCTCCGGGCTGGACAGCTCCTTGGTCTCTCCGCTGGTTAGAAAATCAACGAGAGCGAATAACCGGTCGCCGGACAAATTTGGAAAGCCGGGCATTCGTCCCTTGCCATTCTTGATGATCGCGGCGATCCGCGCCGGAGCCAGCCGCGCGCCGACGGCGATCAAGGAAGGAATGGCCGGAGGCGATCCGGTCAGCTTCTCGCCATGGCACACACCGCACTGGCTCAGGTAGATCGCCTTCGGAGAGTTTTCCCCCGTGTTTTCCGCAAGCGCTCCGGTCCACGCCATCTCGTTGGCATTCACGTAAAGGATCCCGGTTTCCGGGTCCACGGCGGGGCCGCCCCACTCGACGCCGCCGTCGAAGCCGGGAAAGATTACGGTGTCGAGGCCGACGCTGAAGGGAACAAACTGGCCTTCGCTGCGGAACTTGCGGAAATGTTCAAGCGCCCATTGATGAGCCTCGGGAGTGCGGTTCGTCAGCATTTCTTCCGTGAGAAGCTGGCGCGCGTACGGTGCGGGCCTTGCCGGAAGGGGCTGATCGGACGCGGCAACTTCACCGGGCACCGTGCTCGGGGGATATTTTTGATACTCGATGGGAAAGAGCGGCTTCCCGCTGGCACGATCGAAGAGATAGACAAAACCTTGCTTGGTGGTCTGCGCCACAGCGTCCACTTTCTGGCCACCGCGTTTCACGGTTAGGAGTGCGGGCGGCGAAGGAAAATCGCGGTCCCAGAGATCGTGCTTTACCCCCTGGAAATGCCAGATTCTTTCACCGGTTTCCGCGTTCAGAGCCAGCACACAATCGGCGAAGAGATTGTCTCCGATTCGATTTGCCCCGTAGAAATCGAAGGCCGCAGAGCCCGTGGGCACATAGACAATGCCGCGCTGCGAATCGAGGGCCATCCCCGCCCAGTTGTTGGCCGCGCCACTGTGTTTCCAGGCGTCCCTGGGCCAGGTTTCGTAGCCAAATTCGCCGGGATGCGGAATGGTGTGGAACGACCAGCGAAGTTTGCCGGTGCGAACGTCGTACGCGCGAATATCACCGGGCGGCGCGGGCAGTGTTTCGGGGTTGCGACCTCCAACAATGATCAGGTCCTTGTAAACGATTCCTGGAGTGGTCAACACGAGGGACTGCGACTCAGGGCTGCGTCCGAGATCCTCCCGGAGATCAACACGCCCACGGTTTCCAAACGAAGGGACGGGTTTGCCCGTGGCGGCGTCCAGCGCGTAGAGATAATTCATGACACCGGCGAGGATGCGCTGGTCCTTCCCGCTGGACCAATAGGCCAGGCCACGATCGGGTTGCGTGCCCTTGATGCCGGAGTCGAATTTCCAGAGGAGCTTGCCGGTCGCGGCGTTCAAGGCGAAGACCTTTTGCGTGGGCGTGATGCCATAGAGCACTCCACCGACAATGATCGGGCTGGTTTGAAGGCCGCCTTGCTCGCCGGTGTCGAACGTCCACGCGATTTCAAGCTGCTTTACATTGCTGCGATTGATCTGAGCTAACGGCGAGTAGTGAATGTTTGCGGGGCCGCCGCCGTAAGCCGGCCAGTCTTGCGTGCCGGTTTCTCCCGCCTTCTGCGAAAGTGCGAGAGGAATGAAAAGGGCGAGGTACGCCGTCAAAAGGCCGAGAAATACTCTCATGTGGAATGCATCGTACCGCACTCGCCGGATGTAATGCATCGTGACGAGGAGCAAGAACGCTGCCTTATCGACGCACGCACCCGGTTTGTTCTAGCATAGCGTCCCGCGCCGCCATGCGGAGGGCAAGCCCCTGGCGGACGACGGAGGGCGCAGCCAATGGAAGAACAACTCAGCCTGGAATTCTTGCGCGTGGTGGAAAACGCGGCGATTGCCGCGGCGCGCACCATGGGATTCGGTGACCGTCACAAGGCCGACGAAGTTGCGGTGGAGGCCATGCGCAAGACCATGGACTCGGTGGAGATGGACGGGACGATCGTCATCGGCGAGGGCGAACGAGACGAAGCGCCGATGCTGTACATCGGCGAAAAAGTCGGGCTGGCGACGCACGCGCCGAAAGCATTGTTTCCGCAAGTGGACATCGCCGTCGATCCGCTGGAAGGCACGAACCTGTGCGCGACGGGCGCTCCCAACGCCATCGCGGTGCTGGCGGCAAGCGAACGCGGCGGCTTGCTGCACGCGCCGGACCTGTACATGGAAAAGATCGTTGTGGGACCGTCCTGCAAGGGCGCGGTGGATTTGGATGCTCCCGTGGCGGACAATTTGAAGTCAATCGCCAAAAGGCTGGAACGCGACGTCGAGGACCTGGTGGTGGTGGTGCTGGACCGCCCGCGGCACGAGAAGCTGATTGAAGACATTCGCAAAGCGGGCGCGCGGATCCGGCTGATCGGAGACGGCGACCTTTCGGCGGGCATTTCCGCGGCGGTGATCGGCACGGGAGTCCACGCAGTGATGGGCACGGGCGGCGCGCCGGAAGGCGTGCTGACGGCGGCGGCGCTGCGGTGCTTAAACGGAGAAATTCTCGCGCGGCTGGTGGTAAGCAAACCGGAACACGCGGAGCGGCTGGCGAAAATGGGGGTGAAGGATCCGAATCGTGTTTATGACACTGAAGACCTGGCGCCGGGAAAGAAATTGGTCTTCTCGTGCACGGGAGTCACCGACGGCAATTTGCTGAAAGGTGTGCGCTTTTTCGGTGAAGGTATTCGCACAAGCTCGATGATTCTGACGCTCGACGACCGGCAGGTGCGTTTCATCGATTCAGTGCACCTGGAGAAGCGGCCGGATATCAAAGTGCGGTTCTACTAGACAACACGCGGTCTTTCATGAACAAGCTCGAATCGACTCTTTTGATGCCGTGAGGGTAGGAAAGAACGCTCAGTGTTGGTCGTTGGTGATGGCCAGGAAGACGCGATCGTCGACGGCAACGGAGCGCGTGAAAAGGGTCGCAGCATTGCCACTCGCGATGGCCACGTGTTTGGCGCTGCCGCTCAAGGCAGGTCCCGAGGGTTTTGAATCGCTTGCTTTTCCGTCGCCGGGCTGAAGTGAAATCCGCGTTGTCTTTGGCGTGCAATTGGCGGTCCCCAGGCAGGTGTCGCGGATGAACACCTGACGGTAGCCACTGTTGCTGGCGCTCGGAGATGTTTTTGCCTGGGCCGAGGACTGATTCGCGGAATGGTTCGGCGTGATGGCCAGAAACGCGACGAAACGTCCCGAGGAGCTGACGGAAGGAAGAATGCTCTCGGTTCCGACCAGTGCACCGTTCGAATCGACGGAGATGAGACGCGTCACCGGCTTGCAGGAATCCCCAGCGCCGGCGCAGGTATCGCGCAGATAGATCTGTCGTCCGGGCGGCGGATTGTCCACGAGATTCGTCGCAGCCGAACTGAAAGCCACATAGCGTCCATCAGAACTCATCGAAGGCGCGTGGCTTTCGTCGTTGGCCGGGGCGCCATCGGCCGCTACGGACATCAGCGTCGTGCGCGGCTGGCAACCTGCCGCAGCGCCCTCGCAGGTATCCCGGAGAAAGACCTGTGCGCGCTCATTTTGAAGCGCAGTGTAGGAGACGTAGCGCCCGTCGAGGCTCACTGCCAGCGTCTCTTCCACCACTAGGGCATTCTGGGCGACGGCGCTGGAGGGCGGGGGACATGGCTGAGAGGTCGCGCAGATGCCGAAGGGTTCGCTATTGCTCAATCCGCCTCCGCCGCCAGAGGACGGAGCAGGAGGATTGTAGACCGCCACGGTAGCCGTGCCTGCATTCGCTAGAAGCGAATTCGGCACCGATACGCTGATTGTCGTGGCGCTGACGTTCGCGGGGGTCAGCGTTGTCAGAGTTCCCCCGAAATTCCACTGAACCTGCGATTGCTGCGTGGGATCCGTAGAGCTGAGGAATTGCGCGCCCTGAATTGTCAGCGTGAAGGAGCCACTGCCACAGCCGCTGCCGCAAGCAGGGAGGTTGTTGGGGCTAATGCTGGTGATGCTTGGCGTGGGATTCGGCGGCGGATTGATGATGAAAGCGATGGGGTTGGACAGGCCGTTGTTGCCTGTGCCCGTGGCGGGGTTCAGAGTGATCACCGTGGCACTGCCGGGCTTGGCCACCAGAGCGGCAGCTACCGTGGCGGTTACCGAGGTCACGTTTCCAGCACTATTGGTCGTGACCGTGGTGGGAATGGTCTTGCCATTCCACTGGACCACAGTTTTTGCCACGAAGCCGCCGCCGTTCACGGTCAGCGTAAAATCCGGACTGCCGGCGCTGATTTGCGAAGGCGAAAGAAAAAGTAACGTGGCGCCCGTATTGTTCTGAAACGTGTTGCCGTAGTCGTTGCAACCTGTCACGGCGAAAACCGCCGCGAGAGCGACAGCCAGCGCTGTCCAAGACCGCTTCATTGCGACTCCTTCATCATTTTCCGGCCACCCCGAATGGATCGAGGCCGGCCTCTCTGGCTGTACGGCGGGGAGCCCGCGGTGCCAGTCTATTTTGGAGGTGAGATGCCAAATCCGTGCTGCGCGTTGACCACGCCAGAGCCGGACCGCGCACAATGCCGTCCGTTCCCTTACACCCCTGCGTCAGACGGCGCTTTGCCCTGAATCTCGGGGCCCGCGCAACCCTACATGCTTACCATTCGGACCGGGTTGAGGTCAATGCGGAATCCAGCGGCCGGAGATCAGTGAGGCGCGATCTTTTCTTGCACACCCAGGGCGGCAATCGATTTGCGCGCGAGGTCCTGAACATGCGCCTGGCACTCAGGACTCTGAATCGACAGGGCGCCTGCCGCGTGATAACTGACCAACGCTTGTTCTTTGCGGCCAAGCTTGGCGTAGAGATCGCCACGCGCCAGTTGGAAAAGCGGGTTGGATGGATATTTTTGAAGCAAAGGACCGATTACGGCGAGCGCTTTCTCATATTGCTGATCGTAGCGGTGGAGATTCAAAGCGAGATAGAAGCGCGCGACGTTTTGCGTGAGCACGCCCTCGTCGATGGCGTGCTGGAGCAAGCGAACGCCATCCTGCTTCGATCCGCCGGGGATGCCCATGAAAAACCGCAGAATCTTGGCGATGGCGCTGAGCGTGTCCACGTAATAGTTGTAAAGGCCCAGGCCTAGATCGGCATCGGCAAGATCCGCGTCCAGAGCCTTGGCCCGCAGGAGATGCTCTCGTGCGCGCACCCCGGCGCGCGCGGCATTGCGATTCTCCGCGCGCAGTCCGTAAAGCCGCGCGGTCGTCGCGTCCGCCATCCCGGCATAAAACTGCATTTCCGCGGATTCGTGCTGCTTGATCTCTGCTTCCGCCAGTGAAGCAGCCCTCGCGCCCAGTTCCAAGTAGTGCTGATCGGCCGTGAGCTTCGGGCGGCGCCGGGCATCGGACATTCCATACTTGAAATCGGCCGTCGCGCACCAGATCCGCCACCACAGCGCTTCCGCCTCCAACAGATATCCCAGCGGGTGGTTGGGCCGCTCCTGTTCCATGTGCTTCGCGGCCTCTGCGGCCCCGTCCAG
>QHYF01000126.1 GCA_003224075.1 Acidobacteriota bacterium | reverse complement strand
ACCTCATTCGCCGGCCCCACGTGATACCACAGGTTGACCGCCACCATCGGCAGTCGGTGGTCCTCTGAGAGAATCACTTCGAGGCCGTTGTCCAGCTTGTACTTTTCGAATTTGAGCTGTGGAACTTCGAGAGGCGCCGGTTTGGCCGCCGGCGCTTTCACTGGCGCCTGTGTTGGCGCTTTCGTGGCGGCTTGTGCGGCTGATTTTGCGGGCCCCGTCGCGGGAGCCGGCGGCGCCGGCGTCTGCGCGGCCGTTAAATTCGCGACAGCCAAAAACGCAAACAAGCCAAACGACAACACAATCTTATAGAGACGGTTCATAACGGTATCCTCTCGATAGGGCGCAATATTAACGTTCAAGCGGCGGATAGAAGGCGCAGATATCCCCCCAAAAACCCCGCTCGTAGCTTACCTTGCTTCCCGATGAGTGCAAGTACTTTACAGTTTCGAATCGCCGCGAGCTTCTGCAGAGGGGCAGCCGTCAGCCCCGTGTCATTGGCGAGAGTAGGAATATTCGCCGGATGGGTCGCGCTCCTTCAGAGCCTTCACCTTGCCGTTTTCCATCACGAACTCATAGATGCTGTCGGAGAACTGCGGAGTCCTGAACTGGAGACCCTTGACGGGGATGAGCTTTAGCGGAGGCCCGCCCGGGAATACTAGAGAAAGGCCGGCCCCCGGCTGATAAATCACCTGGAACTTGACGCGAGCTGGCGTCAGGTAATCTCCTGCGAGTTTCTCGAGAAGCTTGGCATCGAGAGTCTCGGGCCTGCGCGTGAAAACGACTTCCGCCTCGTCCAAAGAAATGACCGCGCTATCAATGTCCCCCTGAGGATTCGTCCGGAAATTGACCGAGAACTTGCCGTACTGCTCATCTTCGGGCGTATCGAACCGGTCGTAATGGAAATGGCTCATCGGGAACTGGAACGCGTGAAAATTGAACTGCAGCTGGTTTTCCTTGAGCCCGATCTTCAGAATGCCGTAGGCCGGATTCTCATACTCTGCCGCATAATCGGTTAACGCGTGAGACGGCTTTGTGTTAGGAACGCGGTCGGCGCCCGCCTTTGCTCGGGCTTCCGTGCCAGCCTTCTTGTTCGCAAGGCGTTGCTCCAGCCGCCGCTTACTCCAAGGCGTCTGATCCATGCCCAGCAGTCGTTCGTACACGTTATAGCTGACCACGTTATACAGGGGAGCGCTGTGATCGCTGATCACGAAGACGATCACACCGATCCTGTCGTTTGGAAGGAACGAAACCTGCGAGTGGAACCCGGGAAGATCGCCGCCGTGATATGTGATCAGCCGTCCCCGGTAAGAGGCAGTCTGTCGCCCCATACCGTAAGCTGGATTCAGTATCTCCCAGTATCCCAGTGATTCCCCAAGGGTGTTTGGCAGCCCGATAGCCGGTTGCAAGGTTGCTTTCAATACACTGGGCGGCAGGACCTGCTTCCCATTGTATTTCCCTTCATTCATCAAGGCGATGAGCCAGTGTGACATGTCCTCGATATTCGAGATAATCGCGCCAGCCGGGGCGACGCCTTCGGTGTCCTCGTAATAGGGGATTTTGTACAGCTCGAACGTATCGCGCTTTTCTCTGAACGGCACTCCGTGGTCCGGACGCTTCACCATCTCGGAGATCGCATAGGTGGTCGAACCCATGTTGAGCGGCTCGAAGATCCTCTCCCTCACGAACTGCTCCCACGTCTTTCCGGATTTCAATTCGATGATGTAGCCAACAGCGGAGAACATCAGGTTGTTGTAGAGGAAGGTCTCGCGCATCGGCTGTTGCGGCTCAAGGTATTTGAGCTTTTCGAACAACTCCTTCCTCTTGAAATCCGACTTGAACCAGATCAGGTCGTGCCGCGTCACTCCAGTTCGGTGCGATAGCATGTCGCGCAGAGTGACGTTGTTGTTGAGCTGGTCGTTGTAGAATTGGATCGTCGGGACGGACTCGCGCACGGGCTTATCCCAGCCCAGATTTCCCTCCTCGACCAGCATCCCCGCGGCCACAGCCGTGAACAGCTTGGAGTTCGAAGCGATCTGGCATAGAGTCGTCGGAGTGAAGGGGAGCTTCTTCTCGTAGTCCCTGTACCCGTATCCTTTGGCGAAAACCAGCCTGTCGTTGATGACAACGCCGACCCCGATCCCCGGCGTATTCCAATCCTTCAGGGTTTGTTCCATGTAGGAATCGAACCCCTGCAGCTTGTTCGCGACCTCTTGATCTTGTGCATGAGCTCCTACTCCGAAAATCAACAGCACAAGCGTCACAATGACCATGCGAACCGAGGAACCGGCTCGGTTGAACCGGAGTTTGGTTTCTATGAGCATGAGACCAGAATCTCCTCTCTGGATTGTTGGAAGCGGCACGCCCGGCATTGTATAGCGTCTTTTCCGATTCGCAATGGTTTCGACTACATTTGTGACACAGCGTAACATCGGCGCTCATTGCCCCGGCCGGCAAAGCAGGATCGTGCTTTCCAACAAAACCCTTAAATGCTGGTCTTTTGCGCATGTCGGATGCGAGCTTACCACCGCAGCCGCCGCGGTCGCACAATGATCGTCAAAACCCGTATACTGTCACACTTGGCTTGCCGTACTGCTGAGGTCATGACGTATTCTCACAAATCGCTTGTGCGTGAGGGCTTCGCGTGTCTGCTTCCGTTCTGAAAACCAGCGCAAATCGCAAATCCCCTGAATTCGAAAAGAACACCCGCCGCATCGTCGACTTGCTGACCGAGATCAAGAACGAAGAAGAAAAGATCCGCGAGGGCGGCGGAGCGAAAGGTATCGAGTCGCAGCACAAGAAGGGCCGCCTCACGGCGCGAGAGCGAATCTCCAAGCTGATCGATCCACAGTCACAGTTTTTCGAACTCGGAATTTATGCCGCGTATGAAATGTACGAGGACTGGGGTGGCGCGCCTTGCGCCGGAACCATTACCGGCCTCGCGAAAGTGTGCGGGCGCACGTTCATGCTGATCGCCAATGATGCCACCGTGAAAGCCGGCGCGTTCTTCCCGATGACCGCCAAGAAAGTGATCCGCGCGCAGAACATCGCCATCGAAAACAGAATCCCCACGATTTATCTGGTGGATTCCGCGGGAGTGTTTTTGCCGCTCCAGGAGGATGTTTTTCCGGATACCGATGATTTCGGCCGCGTTTTTCGAAACAACGCAGTGATGAGCGCGATGGGCATTCCGCAGATCACCGCGATCATGGGCATGTGCGTGGCGGGCGGCGCGTATTTGCCGGTGATGTGCGATCACGTCCTGATGACCGACGGCTCCGGGCTTTTTCTTGCCGGCCCTGCGCTGGTGCAGGCCGCGATTGGACAGAAGACTTCGGCGGAAGATTTGGGGGGCGCGAAAATGCACGCGCAGATCAGCGGCACGGTGGACTTCCGGGAAAAGGATGACCACGCGTGCATCGCCCGGATTCGCGCGCTGGTGGACAAAATGGGCGCGCCGAACGCCTCGCCCTTCAGCCACGTAAAATTGCGCGAGCCGCTCTACTCCGGCGAAGAAATTTATGGAATCTTTTCGAGCGATCCAGCGAAGCAGTACGACATGCGGGAAATCATCGCGCGCGTCGTGGACGCGGGCGAATTTGAAGAATATCGCGCGGAGTACGGCGAGACATTGCTTTGCGGTTATGCGCGCATCGGCGGCTGGGCCGCCGGCATCGTCGCGAATCAGAAAAAGCATGTCCAGACACTCGCGCGCGGCTCGGACCAGAAGCGCATCGAATTCGGCGGCGTGATCTACACCGAATCCGCGGAGAAGGCCGCGCGCTTCATTCTCGACTGCAATCAGAATCGCATTCCGCTGGTGTTCCTGCACGACGTGAACGGCTTCATGGTCGGCAAAGACGCCGAGTGGAGCGGCATCATTCGCGCCGGCGCGAAGATGGTGAATGCCGTCGCCAACAGCGTGGTGCCGAAGATCGCCGTCATTTGCGGCGGCAGCTTCGGCGCGGGACATTACGCCATGTGCGGCAAAGCTTACGATCCTCGATTCATTTTTGCGTGGCCGACGGCGCGCTACGCGGTGATGAGCGGCGAGTCGGCTGCAGGCACGCTTGTGGAAATCAAGCTGAAGCAGCTCGAGCGCGAAGGGAAAAAAGTCGACGAAAAACAGAAGAAGGAATTGTACGAATCGGTCCGCGCAACTTACGAGCATCAGACCGATCCGCGTTATGCCGCGGCGCGTTTGTGGGTTGACGCCATCATCGATCCCGCGCACACGCGCGACGCCTTGATCTGGGCGCTGGAATCCGCCGCACTCAATCCCGAGATCCGGGACTTCAAGACTGGAGTTTTGCAGACATGAAGAGGTCAACAGTCGACAGTTAACAGTCGACAGCAAGACAATCATGCAACGTTTCACGGAGCTTAAGGTATGGCAGCGCGGCCACTCGTTGGTTCTGAGCGTCTATAGAATGACAAGTGGTTTTCCGATGGCAGAACGCTATGGGCTTATTTCGCAGCTTCGGCGAGCGGTTCTCTCTGTATCAACAAACATCGCCGAAGGCTCGAAACGCCTGAGCGGCCAAGAGTACGCACGATTTCTGAACATTG
>QHYF01000125.1 GCA_003224075.1 Acidobacteriota bacterium | reverse complement strand
GGACAGAGCGGGAAGAGGCTGGAGTTTCGCGGGATTGTGATCTGGCGAATCGCGAACAGGAAGATCGTGGAGCGCTGGGCCTACCTCGAGGCACCACATTCTGCTTGATCGAGAATACTTCTCGACTCGCTCGGCCAAAGCTTCTTTGGCGCGTTGCGGTTCGCTATTGTGGCGATGAGTCTGGAACGAACGACACAAAGGGCTACTTGATGATTGTGTTCGCGCAGTACGTCGTGCTGGCGCCGAAGGGGCCGCCGCACTGCCGGGTCTGCGGGAACTGGCCGGCCTGGCCGAAGTCTTTGCGATTGTCCGGGTAGTTCACGCCATAGTGGAAGCCACTGGTTCCCAGCGTGTACCAAGGATAAATGCAAAACGGTCCACCGTAGACCGGGCAGGTCTTCGCCACTTCTGCCTTGCCGCCCTGGTCACTCACCACGGCCCAGCTCGTTGGAGCGGAGCCGTCACCGAAGGTCACACTCTTGATCTGAATGGGTGAAAAGCCGGCCCAGGTCGCGGCGTTGTAGGAGTCGCAGAAAGTCTGCCCCGGCGTGCAGAACTGAGCGCCCCCGGTGAAGATAGACGCGTGGCCAATCTCCCAAACGAAGCTGTTGGGCGTGTCGAAGACGATTCCCCATCCGAGCGCGTTGCCGACCTCTTGCGTGTCAAACGCCGGCATGAGCGGGCCGTCCGATGGTGAATTCAGAATGATGGTGCCCGAATGGCCGGTGGTCAGATCATTCACGGTGATGTGGAATCCGTCTTTCGCGTCTGTGGCGAAGTAATGCACCGTTATGGTGTCGCCCGCGTGCATCACCAGGGGATTGCCGGGGTTGGCGCTGTCTTCCAGCATGGCGTTGAAGGCAGCGGTTTCCAGAAACCTATTGGGGTTGCCGGTCGGGTTTATTTTGAAAACCGGCGAGCAGGACGTGTAAGTGTCGGGGGCAAAGCGTACGCTGAAGGCGCCGTCCCGAAAGCACTTGGCGACCAGGGAGTCCGGATAGAACTGGAGTTCGACGAAGGCCTGGCCAAAAAGACTCTTGGGATCCGTCACTGTCCCGCCAAACCAGAATGTCGGTCCCACGTCCGAAACCTTCGACTGGCCGCCGGTGGGTAGCACGGCAGTCCAGGTGAGATCGCGCGCCGAACCGGGCGCCGCTGAAACCGGATCGAGTTCGGGTTCGTCGTGCCCCACGCAGCCGGGCGTGTAATTGACCTCGACCAAGCCGGAAAGATACTGCGGATGGTGGGCATAACAGCCTTTCACTTCCTGGGCCTGGGCGGAAAGCGCAGCAAAAGCCATAAAGGCGAGAAAGAATAGCGTGAATGTCATTGCTCGTTTCATGGAAACCTCCTGCAAATGGGCGAGCCTGGTAAGAACAGCCGTAGCGGGGTTGCGGCCTGCGCGAGAAAGCAGGCGAGAGTTTAACACAACAGAGACCGGCGCAGTATCAGGCTGCCAGGCTACGGAAGGGGTTGTTCTGCGGGGCGTTAAGCTAAGCGGAATTCAGTCGGCGCTGGCCGTGGCCAGCTTTTGGACGTCCAATCCTTCTGTTTTTTGCCGAAAGAAGACGGCGACGCGGTCAATGATTTCATTCAAGGGCGTATGGGGACGGAAGCCGGTCAGGGCCTGGAGTTTTTCGACCGAGGGTACGCGGCGCATCATGTCTTCAAAGCCCGGCTCGTAGGCTTTGTCGTAAGGCACGTACTCAATGGGAGAAAAGCTGCCGGTGCGTTCCTTCACGCGGTGCGCCAGCCCCTCGATGGTGATTTCTTCGGTGTTGCCGACGTTGACGACCTCTCCGATGGCCCGCTCGGAGTCCATCAGGCGGATGACACCTTCGACCGTGTCTCGGACATCGCAGAAGCAGCGGGACTGCTTTCCATTGCCGTAGACGCTGATGGTGGTGTTGTCCAGGGCGGATTTCACGAAATTGGGGAGCACCATGCCATAGCGTCCGGTTTGCCGGGGGCCAACGGTATTGAATAAGCGGGCCACGATAACGGGAAGCTTCTTCTCCTTCCAGTAGGAAATAGCGAGGAACTCATCGAGAGCTTTAGAGGCCGCATAGCTCCAGCGGCCTTTGGTGGTGGGCCCGAGCACGAGATCCGCGTCTTCTTGAAACGGAACGTTTGTATTCTTTCCGTAGACCTCTGAAGTGGAAGCGGCGAGAACGAGTTTTTTCTTCTTGCAGGCGGCTTCGAGGATCAATTGCGTGCCGTTGACATTGGTCTCGATGGTCTTGACCGGACTCTCGACGATAAGTTTGACTCCTACGGCGGCAGCCAGATGGACGATGACATCGGCGTCGTCAACGAGTTCGGCGAGCAACTGGCGATTCTCGATGTTGTCGAGGTGATATTGCATGCGCCCGGAAGACTTGAGATGGCGGATGTTTTCAACGCTGCCAGTCGAAAGATTATCGAGCAAGACGACACGATTGCCGCGGTCAAGGAGCCTCTCTGCGAGGTGTGAACCAATAAAACCCGCGCCGCCCGTGATCAGATAACGCAAAGAGCCCCCTTAAAGTGCCTGCGTGTCATCTTCGTCGTCGTAATGTTGGATGACAGCTTCCGCGACCGACTCCGAATGCTCGCTGTGAAAAGTCTCACCCGGTTCCTGGGGGCCGTAGCCTTCGGAATAGGGGTAATACCGGTAAGAGTAGTAGTAATCGGGGGCGCTGGAATCAACTGCGTTGAGAACGACGCCGAGGATGTGGCACTTCACGCTGGCGAGCAGGTCGCGCGTGCGGGTGAAGGCTTCCTTGGGTGTTTCGCCGCTGCGAACGACGAGGAGCACACCATCGGCCTGCACGGACAGAATCACGGCGTCGGTGGCGGCCATAATCGGAGGCGAATCGATGACGATAAACTTGAATTTAGTGCGCAGCTCGGCAATGGCATCGGCGAGCTTGTGTGAAGAAAGCAAGTCCGCGGGATTCGGTGGAAGAGGCCCGGTGGGAATGGCGACGAGATTGGGAATCGCAGGGTGCGGCACGGACACCAGATCGAGACTCGAGACCCCGGCCAGATAGGAACTCAACCCTGCATATTTGCCGCTGCCCAGATTGAGGAGGCGTCCGATACCTGGCTTGCGAAGGTCGGCATCCACGAGTACGGTACTGTCGCCGAGCTGGGCGAGGGTGACGGCAAGATTGGCGGCCGCCGTGGTCTTCCCTTCGCGCGGCAGAGCGCTGGTGACCAAAATGACTTGCGGAGGATGATCGGCCTGGGAAAGCAGAATGGAAGTTCGCAAGGCGCGAAAGGCTTCCGATATCTGCGACTTCGGCAGGTGCTGAGCAACCAGCTCGATGCGCTTATCCTGACCATTGGCGGCGAAGCCTTGCAAGAGGCCCTGCCGCTTGCTGCTTCCATTGGAACTTGCAAACTGAGGCACAACCGCGAGAGAAGGCAAGCGCGCAAGCGTTTCGACGTCATCGGGAGACTTCACCGTGTTGTCCAGGTACTCGCGCATCAGAGCCAAGCCGATGCCACCAACGAGACCGACGAGAAAGGCGAGCGTGATGTTGCGCGCTTTTGCCGGGCGCGACGGCGTGGAAGGAATCATGGCGGGATCAACGATGCGGATGTTGGAAGAGCGCAAACCCAGTGAAATGGCGGTTTCCTTCAACTTGGTCATCAAACCTTCGTACAGTGCCTTGTTGGCCTCGGCCTCACGCTTGAGGATGTTGTATTCGACAAGCTTTTCGGCCATCTGGTTGGCGGCGGCTTTCTGTTGATCAAGCGCCTGGGTCAACATAGATTCGCGCTGGCGCGCTTCGCGATAATCGCTTTCGAGGACGTCAACGATTTTCTTCTTTTCTTTCTCGATGTTGGCGTCGAGATCCTTCAATTGGGCCTGGAGACGCTGCACCTTAGGAAAATTTGGACCGTACTGGCTCAGCGCGTCGCTGTGTTGCGAGGAAAGGTCATTGCGCTTTCGAAGCAATTCCGCAAGTCCAGCATCGCTTTGAACCTGGGGGACGGCATCGAGGTTTCCGGACTTGGCAAATTCGTAGAGCGATTCTTTTTTCATGCGCTCGCTCTGAGCATCGGTCAATTGCTTGTTGATGTCCGAGAGGCGCTGAGTGGTGATGTTCTGCTTGTCGTCGAGAGTCCAGATCTGGTTTTGCCGTTCATAAGCGATGCGCGCGTCCTCGGACTTTTGCACCTTAATTTTCAGCTCGCTGAGCTGATCGGCGAGCCAGGTCGATGCCTGAGTGGTGGCTTCGTACTTGCTGCGGAAATTCTGTTCGATGTAGGAAGCGATATGGGCGTTGACGATTCTGGCGGCGAGCTGCGGGTCAGTTGATTCGAAACTGACATCCATCAAGCGGCTGTTGGGGACGCGCTTTACGCTGAGACTGCCCAAAAACTCGCCGAGTTCGGGAGGCCGCTTCTGATTCGCGAGACTGCCGCTGGCCATGGCTTCCGAGGGCCCGTTGGGCGAGGAAAATTCGGGGCGAGCCGAGAGGCCGGTGTTACGTATGGTCTGGAGAGCCAGAGTTTCGCTGGTCAGAATCTTGGATTGGGTCTCGATGTAATTTTCGAGATCCATCATGTAGTCATAGGAATCGGCGCCCGGGAAGGGAAGAATGTTGGCGTTTTCGCGATCAATTTCGATGCGGGCGGTGGCGTTGTAAACGGGCTGCATCCTAAAAGTGGAAATGGTAACGATGGTAACCACCGCAAGCATAAAGGAAAGAATCAGCCACTGGTGCTTGCGAAGAACGAGCAGGTAGTCGTAGAGGTGAGGTTCCCGCGGGGACAGCTCCCAGGAAGGGAGACGCGCGGGAAGCGGCACCAATTCGACAGGGCCATTCGAGCCATTCTCACGGGGAACGAGTTTGTTATCGTCGGCCATCTTCTAATGGTAGGCAACTCGATAAAGCGCGACTCCGGTCCCAAGCGCAATTCCCAGTTCCATGGTCCTGACGAGGGCCTGCTTCGCGCCGCTATCGGGCACGTACAAAATGTCGCTAGGCTGGAGTTGCAGATCTTCGGCCTGACGATTCAGGACTTTCTTGAGGTCGACGGCAACTTCATGCTGCTGGCCTTGATTGTCCTTGCGAACGATCACGGCGTGGCTCGACTTCGCAGTACGGGTCAGGCCCCCGGCCAGCGAAAGAATCTTCAAGGCGGTCATCTGCGAACGGTCATTGGCAAGAACGAAACCGCCTGCGTGGTTCACGGCTCCCAGAACATAGACAATCCCGGCGTGGGGCACCGTAACGATATCGCCGGCCTGAAGAATGATATTGTTGGCGGCATCGCCGCTTTCCATCAGTTCGTTCAGATTGATAGTAATGATGTTGGCCAAAGGGGGCGGTTCATTCGTCGCCGCAGTATTCGCAGAACCATTCAACGGCGCGGCCGAGGGGACCACTTTCGGAGCGGACGAAGAAGTAGAGGCCGGGGCCGAACGGGACGAGGAGGTGACCGTGGAGATTGGAGGTGGAGACTCCTTCGATGAGTTGGCTGCAGAGGGATCTTCCGGGCCGGCGAGGGGCGGTTCCGAAGGATCTTCCGACTGCTCTTGCACGGGGCGGGTCACAATCACCGTGTCGCCTGCATCGTTGCCAACGCCGCCGGCTTCCGCCAGGACTTCCAGAAGGGTCACTTGGCGGTCGGCCTGGTAGACCATCGCATGCCCGACGGCTCCCACGACAGTGATCGGCTTGCTTTTTCTTTCTTTGACGCTGACGCTCACCTCGGGATGAGAGACCAGACCGTTCGCTTCGAGCACCTCCGCAATCTTCTGCTCGGCCTGAACTTCCGTGAGCCCAGCGACGTGCAAGCGGACGGGGATAAGCGGAATACCGATCGAGCCGGTCTGACTGACGCGCACTTCACGGCTAAGTTCCTTGACATCGAAAACGTCCACATTGAGAACGTCGCCGTTGCCGATGACGTAGTCATGCGGGGTCATGCGCACAGTGGCGGAGAGCGACCGTATGCGATCATTGACTTGTTGCGGCGTTTCTAGAACGGTCTGCGCGGGGCTTGGCGGCGCCAGTACCAGCATCCCTAACAGGGCAGTAAGGACGAGACACCACATCAACGCATCCAGCCTGGCCGGCTGCATGAGAATAGATGACCCCCGGTGGGATTATACAGGGAGAACCGCCAAGTCAATCAGGGATTTCGAGGATTGCGATAGCGTTGCACAGGCGCTGTTGACGCTGAAGTGATCTGTTGGAT